>JAILDD010000028.1 GCA_024689605.1 Lachnospiraceae bacterium | reverse complement strand
AGCCCATGAGAACAAGAGAATTAAGACCCGGATGGTTCTTCCGGAGAGGCGATATTTACCTGGCAAACCTGAATCCATTTACCGGATCGGAACAGGGAGGCACGCGGCCGGTACTGGTCCTGCAGAATAATGACGGGAACTATTACTGCCCACCCTGATCGTGGCGCCGATGACGACGCAGATCAAGAAGCTGAACCAGCCGACCCATTATCTGATCAAAAACAACCGTGCGCTTGCGGCTCCCTCGACGGTTGAGTTCGAGCAGATCAAGACGATCGACAAGAGCCGGATCAAAGGCTATCTCGCAAAGCTGACAAAGGAACAGCTCAGCGAAATCGATGATTACCTGAAGATCAGCCTGGGGATGTATATCCCGGAGACGGTCGAAGCGCCGTAAAGACATGGCTGTGTACTACTCTGATGTTGCTTTTTCGTACATTTAAAGGGCGGCCAGTACCGCCATCTTATGGATGAGCCACTCACCCTATACCTGATATTACTCAGGCTACATTAATTATTTTCACAGTCTGAACCAGATAATCAAGATTCAGCTCCATCGCAAACGGGTCATACTTTCTTATAATGTTGCCGGCGCCGTTGATATCCGCGTTTATCTTTCTTCCTCCTGAAGCTTCATATACTCCGCGTTTCACTCTCCGGCCGCTGAAATAATATAAACCGGCAGTGTCACGGACTCCATATACCGGAATGGAATCCATGTCCAGGAGACTTGCCTTACTTGTATAGCTTTCCTCGACTATTACGACATTAATGCCGTAGCGTTCAGCCTTGTCCTTCAGAATAAAGATAAATCGGCTGTGGGGAATAGCTTCAAACTTCTGAGCCACCTTTTTACTCAATACCGTTTTCTGCTTCCATCCGTCATTATGTCCGATTACTATCGTGCCTGCCCTGTTCATAAGGGCGTAGTTCACAATATAAGATGCAGCTTTATGCAAGTACTGGTACAGGGGGACGCCCCGGGATATCAACGTTTCTTTCCGGTTTTCCTGTATGAAACAGCAGCAGCGTAAGAAACAGTTCTTTATCTTCATCTGTACTGCTCGTGTCTGACATAAAACAATGCCACTGGAGATAATTATTGAGATATTTGGTTGCTACTCCATGAAACCTCTGCATGAAGACCTTAAGCTGACTGTGAAAGCTGTTTATCCTCTGGATGTTGTAAATCCCCTTCACAGTCCTGTGTTCCTGGATCTGTACAAGATTGAGTTCAGCTTCTCTGGAGAATCTTCTGTATGCGTGATCTTCATCGGTGCATATGGTGCTTCCCTTGCTGATTCTGGAATCGAAGACCTTATGCAGAGCATTGATGCTTACTTTGCCAAGTTTTGCAACTCTGGCCAGCGACTGGCCGCTTCTGTTCAGCGCGCAGGGAACACACACCAGCTCTTTCGAAAGTCCCGGTCCCTTCACTTCGTGACCCCGGTGATGTGCAGGCCTGGGCATTTTGAAGTCTCTGCTCTTTGAATGATTTCCTTTATAAGAGAGCGGGAAAAAGGTTTCATCAGCTTCCACAATCCCTGAAAGCTCCCTGTCCATGAGCTGACCAAGGACATCCAGAATCTTGTGCCTCCAGTGAAATGCCGTCATATGCCTGATATTGCAGATCTTTGCGCTTTTGCGCAGGGAATACCCATTCATCATGCATTCCAGGTATTTCTGCCAGGTTTCCATGCTTTTCCTTGTGCGGCACAATATCGAATTCGACGTGATAACAAAGGTCTTTCCGCAGTCCCTGCAGCGATAGCGCTGTATCCCGTCAGCTGTTTTTCCATGCCGTACAACATGGGTGCTGCCGCATTCAAAACATACACGTCCCTGTGCAAAACGCTTCTCTGTCAGGAATTCCTGTTTGTCCCGGATAGCACCCAGACCATCAACATATCCCAGCATACGCCTGAGCTGCCTTTTCTGGCTGATATCCAGTGTTTTGATTTGCTCCCATATCGAATTGATGTCTGCCATATTTCTTATCCCTCCGTTAAAAATGATAATAACATGGGAGTGGCGAAATGTCAACAGTAAAAATAGACTAAGCCTTGAGGATAATCCGTACCTGAAGGTGACGGAGCGTCCGATCAGAAGCCGTCTCCTTTTGAGTGAGGGTGAGGATCTTATGGTGAGCCTTCCTGACAAGAACTGCATCCTCGGAGATAAGCTTACAGCCTTTGCTCCGCATA
>JAILDD010000018.1 GCA_024689605.1 Lachnospiraceae bacterium | reverse complement strand
GAATATTTTAACATAAATATAGGATTTTTCCATGTCGGCCATTCCACACATCCATCCTTTTGGACGACTACACGATTCTCTTCCCGCCGAATGCATGAATCGTTCTTGTTCCTTTTTTTACTCTTCCATGATGAGGAACCCCCTTGGGAACCAATAACTCATCTCCCGAATGCAGTATGTGCTCCTCGCCGTTGAAAATCTCAACATATTCACCCGATACGCAGAGTACATACTCATCAAACTCATGGACATTTTCTTTTGATTCCCTGTCAGAGAAATAGGTCCAGAAACATATCTGGCTCCCGTCTTTTCCCTCATAATAATAGCCGTCAATATCAGACGTATTCTGCTGACTGCCATCGATGTGATTCATCTGGCTTTTCATAAACTCCGGAAAATCCTGCATAACAGCCTCCTTTATTCAGATTTAAATAACAGTTTCGGTTTAATAATGTAGATAAAAAACGGAACCCATATAATGCAGCCTAAAATAAAGGAAGCAACCATATTTGCCTGTACAAACTTTGTAAGTACGTCATCAGCAGTAAGCATTCCGTTTACCGAAAGTTTCAGCGATCTGAAATTTATAACTGTAAGTATCACAACTAATCCCCCACGTATAACAGAAAAAATGATCCTGTTCGGCTGCTTCGTTCCTATTACCAGAAAAACCCATGCCGCAATGATGGGAAACCAGGTCCAGTTGCATCTCAGAACCTCCCACAAACTTTCGTAGGTATGCATCAGCAGATAATTCAGTATCTGACGGCCAATCTGACAGACACAATAAGCCAGCGTGATCACTGCCGGAATCCTGACGGCATCACTGTTCCTCCAAAAGCGTACAAACCATATAAGAGCTACAGCCAGTTCAAAATACCTCATAACGATCGTCACCATCATCAGAAATCCATATGGTAAATTTGACAGCATAATGTCTGCGTACTCGCTGAAAACAAAAAACGGTGTGGCAAGGGTATCAATTGTAACATTCAGAATATATACCACTGCTATGATCAGTGCTATTTTTCCAAGTGTGGTTTTTTCATTTCTCATTTATGTATTCCAAAACCTTTCTGATGTTTTCTTCTTTCGGAATAATGACATTAATATCCACTTCCGGATGATCCCCGACAAATGCAATGAGGAATTCCTTAAGGTTGTCCTTTGTCACCATGTAGTCATCAATTATCGTCTGATCACTGTATCCCAGTTTCTTAAGTATGATTGCTGAGACCACACCGGTACGGTCCTTTCCCGCGTTGCAGAAATACATCACATTGCTGTCTGCATTCATTATCACATCAATGATCTTTTTCATCTGCACATCTATCATACAGATATATGAATCTGCTACAGCTTCCGGCGTACTCGGTGCCCCGCCACCACCGGTTACAGGCAAATGATAATAGTTGAAGCCTTTCTCCGTTTCAAGCCTGCAGGGCCTGCCCGTAAATTCACTCTCTTCACGCAGGTCGACTATAGTCGTGATGTTATTTTCCCTAAGCCACCGTACTTCCTCATCGGAAAGCTTCCCCGGGGAATCGCTTCTGACATACCTCATGCCGCCTGTAGGCAGAGCTCTTGTATTCAATGTTGACTGTAATAATGACCCCATCACTTCAGCACCCACGCAAAGGCCTTCGCAGTCCGCAGGCCGGCATCAGTAAAATGATTGCCGGGATTCCATTCAAGGACTGTGTTTATCCCCCGGTCCCTTAATAACACTTCTGCTTCCCTTATCCTGTCACCGACAGACGCCATTACCGGATTCTTTGCCTTCTCTTCTTTATCCCCCAGGCTTAAGTATACAGCCTCAGTTTTAATATCATGTTCCTTCATATAATCTGTAAATCCCAGAAACCATACTGACGGGGATGCAGCTGCCACCCCTTTGAAAATATCAGTTTGATACGCAGCCCACAACGCAAACAACCCGGCTAAGGAATATCCTCCTATGTAATAACTTCTGCTTTTGTCCCCGGTATACTGCAGGACCCTGGACAAAGTTTCTTCTGCCAGGCCACCGAAGCCGTCCTTGCCGAATACCGGTGGCGATTTCCAGGGGGAAAGGTCATCATTCCAGCTCCGTACCTTAAGGCAGGTAAGACAGAAATCCCTGGCCGTAAATTTTCTTATCTCTGCCACCTCAGACTCAATCCCCTTAATGCTGTGTCCGTCAGCCATCTGTATCAAGACAGAATCAGCATCCGGATTCCCAAATGATATAACCGTAGATTCCATTTCTATAATTCCTCTATCCATGAGAAAAACTTGTCCAGTCCCTTGTTTTCTTTTCTGCTTTCCAGAAACAGACCGGCAGTGTACCAGGAATGAGTATTCTTTTTATCTATGACACTATAGAGCTCGCACCTGTTTCCCAACTTCTCAGCCTTTCGTGCAAAATCCTCGGCACAGGCATATTCGATCAGTCCGTCATGCCTGCTCTGGATCAGCAGCATAGGAATATGATTCTTAGACATAAGAACAGCAGGCTCGCCCTTTCTTCTGTCGTAGCCTTTCTTAAAGAACTGGTCCAGCAGAAGCCTAAGGGTCAGCGACTGGCTGCTTCG
>JAILDD010000011.1 GCA_024689605.1 Lachnospiraceae bacterium | reverse complement strand
TCTCGGATAAGCGAAACAATATTATAAAACATCTGTGAGCGCCGTATCTCAGCCTGCACTCCGACTTTTTTTCTATCTCCCTTTATGCGCTCTTCCACTGCCCAAAATCTGTCTGCCGAACTGCCATCGGCGCTTAAGATATCAATATACTCTTTGCAGAGTTTTTCCATATACGCTTCCTGCCAATCCGATATTTTGTTTCTAAAAAGTTTCCAGTCGCTCTCCGGATAATTCATATTTGGCATCGTTTTATTCCCACCTTCCCAGACAAATACACTCATCTTCAAGCTCAGATCATTAATCTGCGCACTCAATGATGATCCTTTGCATAATCTCCTTTAAATCATCCCATAATGTCTAAGTGCCTGCATGATTGCCACTTCTTTCTCCGGTGTGCACTGCGGCTGTTTGGCATCTTCTGACTTGGGCTTGTTGTAGCTTTCCTCAACCTCTAGACCACATTTTCTCTTTACCTGAGAAATGCATAGTGTAGACACTCGAAAACCCGTCTGTTCCCTAACATAATCCTTTATCTGCTCGTATGTCGCTGTCTCCGCTCCGCTTCGGTCCGCGCTGAACAAAGGTCCCCCGGACCTTTAGCGCCCTCTGAGTTCCGACAGATCAAGGTTCTCCAGGGAGAAATCTATCTTTACGTTTGTTGTCTCGGGCGCTTTATTCCCTTTGTTGTATCCGCTGATCATTCCAAAATCATCGGTCTTCGCAATACTTTTTCTCTCCGAGCTGTCTCTGTCGATATCTCCCTTGGAAAGTTGAACCACCGTCTCACAATGGACAGTGTGGGCGAACATATCGCAGGTCCTGTACTTTTTCAGTTCGTACCCGTTTGCACACAGGTACTTAAGGTCCCTTGCAAGGGTAGCACTGTCGCAGCTGACATAGACTATTCTTTCCGGGGCGGTCTTTATCACTACTTCCAGGGCACGCTCATCCATACCCTTACGCGGCGGGTCCATGACTATCACATCTGCCTTTATTTCAGCCTTATGTTCCTGCAGATAATCCTCGGCAGGTGCACAGATGAATTCAGAATTGGTGATGCCATTGTTCTCCATATTTTTCTTAGCATCCTCTATTGCCTGAGGAACAATCTCAATGCCGTGAACCATCTTTGCCTTAGCAGCCATTGACAGTGTTATAGTACCTATACCACAGCAGAGATCCCATACTTCTTCCTTTCCTGTCAGTCCCGCATAGTCTATTGCAATACCATACAGCTTTTCCACCTGCACGGGATTCACCTGATAGAAAGAAAGGGGCGATATGTTATATGTGATGGGTCTTTCCTGTATAAACCCATTAAAACCGTCCGAAGGATCCCTTACCTGCATGCTGTCCGTTATCACGTGCCTTCCATATATGCAGCGGTACTCCTCCCCCATTATCACATTTGTATTTTTGATATTTATGCTGTATGAAACGCTGTCCGCTCCTGCCTCTTTCATTCTTTTGATCAGTTTTTCCTTCTGTGGCAGCTTTCCTCCGTTGATGACAAGGCATACCATCAGTTCTCCGGAATTAAAACCGCTGCGGATGAGCACGTGCCTTATCAGCCCCTTCCTGGTGACCTCGTCATAGGGTTCTACACCGCATTCTTCCATATATTCAAGCACACCCTCAAGAACAGCCCTGTTTCTTTCATCTCCCAGCAGGCATTCCGTAGTAGACATTATGCTGTGGGTCCTTCCGGCATAGAAACCGCAGACGGCTTTGCCGAACCGGTCCCTTCCGAAAGGGTACTGGGCCTTATTCCTGTACCTTAGTGCTTCACCTTCCATTCCGACTATAGGCTCAGCGATTCTTTCAATCAAAGCCTCATCAAAGCCGCCTATACGGATAAGATTATTCTTTACTTTATCTTCTTTATATTTCAGCTGCTGCGAATAATCCATTTCCATCAGCTGGCAGCCGCCGCATTTTCTTGCAAGACTGCACTTAGGTTCAACACGAAAAGGAGAAGGCTTGATCACCTTCTCCAGTCTCGCATACGCATAATTTTTTTTTGCTTTGGTTATCCGTGCAGTAACGGTATCTCCCGGTATGGCATCTTTTACAAACAGAGCGTATCCGTCTATGTGCCCTATACCCTCACCGTCTGTACCTATATCGCTTATGCTGACATCCACCAGCTCATTCTTCACGTAGCTCATAATTTTCCATCATTCTTTTTTCTCAGGTTTTTCTTATATTACTGTCAAGAAATTTGTTGAATCCCATCCAGTCTGCCTGGTCACTGGAAGTAATGCTTTCCTTAAAGGTCTCGATCTTCGCATCCATATTGTCTGCCATGGAAAGGGTCAGGGCCTCGATAAGCGCAGGCTTCTTCGGAGATCCGAATTCCAGCTGGCCATGGTGGGCAAGAATGCAGTGCTGTACCTCGTTTTTCAAAAGCTCGGGGAAACCGCTTATCTTGTCCATATGCTCCTTCGCCATCTGGGCACCGATTATGATATGCCCCACCAGCTGTCCGGCATCAGTATAATCGTTATCCGGGAAAAGGGACAGCTCCCTGGTCTTGCCTATATCATGCAGCAGTGCGCATGTAACAAGCAGGTCCCTGTTAAGCACGGGATAGTTTCCGCACATAAAATCACAGAGTTTCGTAACGCTCAGCGTGTGCTCCAGCAGTCCTCCTATGAAAGCATGGTGTATGGTTTTAGCAGCTGAAGACTTCTTGAATACTGCCGAGATTTCTTCATCACTGAAGAATGACTCGAGCAGGAGCTTTAAGTACGGATTTTCAACTGACTCGACTATCTCCGTCAGTTCCTTATACATCTCGTCAATGTTCTTTGATGTGACAGGCATATAATCGCCGGGATCGTATTCGTCCTCACTGCACTTCCTTATACTGTTGGCTCTGAACTGCTTGGCATTATTGAAGATGATCACGTCACCTTTTACCTCTATAAAATCCCCCGCCTCATACTCGCGGATACCCGGATCATAAGGGGACCATACCTTAGTATCTATTGTGCCGGTTTTGTCCTGCAATACCAGGCTGTCATAGGGCTTGCCATTCTTTGTCTCCGTAGATATCTTGGATTTGCAGTAATAGATCCCGTCAATCCTGTTGCCGTCTTCAAAATCCTTTATGTATTTCATAGAGTCTCCTTTTGATAATTAATCTGCCGTATCATCAAACACAGCCGGCTCGACTTCAACCGACATATTTACATACTGCACCCCGTTGGTTCTCGCGTATTCCACGGTGACATTCTCGCCGGAATCGCAGCTGTGGAGTGCTGCCATATATTCATCCACTGTTTTGACGGACATATCACCGATCTTTACTATCACGTCGCCCCTGTTTAAGCCTGCCTTCATAGCCGGGGAATCCATATCCACATCAGTGATATATACTCCTTCCGGAACATTATATGCCTGCATGACATCCGCTGGAACTTCAGCAATATGGTTTCCAAGATAAACACGTTCCTGGGAATTTGAAAGATCCTCTATAAGCTGCTTTATGGAACTTATGCCATAGGCATATATAAGATTCTCCATCCCGCTCTCATGGTGGTCACTGCAGATGATCCCTACCACCTGGCCCCTGACATTCGTAAGGATCCCGCTTGCATCAATGCTTGCATATATATCCGTTGTAAGCAGATGGTATGCCGCATCAGTTTCATTGATTCTGTTCTGTGCCGAGGTGACCGATCCGTAGCAGACGGAACTGTTTCCAAGGGGCATTCCCGCAGCGATTACCGCATTTCCCGTTATGCTCCTTGCAGAAGAATTCCCGATAGTTGCTATGGTATAAGAATCCTGTGCCCCCTCCGGTATGGCATTCAGCTTTACGGCGTAGATTGCAAGACCGGTCTCATGATCCTTGCGCCGCATATAAACATCCCTGGTACTGTCCCCGCTTGAAAACATCATGGTCAAGCCATCAGCTGACGCAGTCTTTATCCTGCTGCTGTCCGCAAGTATCAGCAGCTCATATCCATTCTCACCGATTATGACTCCCGTGGTACGCCTTCCACGAAGCTCCTCTTCGTTGAGCCAGTCGTCAATCCCCTGGTCTGCAGTCAGTACCACCAGGCTCTTCGATACCTCTCCGGACATGGAATACATCTTACGGTAGAGCTGCATATAATCCTCCAGCTCTACCTCCCTGTCAGCCGGTGTCGACGAAGCTGAATTCTCTGTCGCGGGAGTAGTACCGGCAGTTGCAATGCTATCACCGTTACTGTTTTCCACATCATCATCGCTTAAGCTCATTTCTTCTATAGGCTTTTCAACCTCTATCTGGGCAGGTCCGGATGATGCATCCGGATCAGAAGGTTCGGTTCCCGGGGAAACCTCCGGATCATCCAGTGGCCTTACCGCCTCTACCGGATATTCTTCTTCCTCCACATTCTCATTCAGTTCTACCGGCTCCAGTTTTATTTCCTGATCAGATGTGATCCACTTGCTTAAAAGAGGCTCCATCAGAAGGAAAGTAAGACAGGCAATAACGCCAAAAAGAACTGCCATTCCCGAGGTAAACAGGGAACGCTTTACCAGCTTTTTCTTATTGACCGGACGTTCCCGTATCTTCTCCCGGATAAAGTCATAATCACTTTTTTCTTCCGGGGTGCTTTTTTCAGGGGATTCAGGACTCGTGTCCTCTTTTACTTCTTCTGAGTTTTTCTTTTCTTTCTGTTCTTTAGTGCTCATTTTCCGGTATCTCACCACCAAAAATCGTAATAGTCATCATCGTCATAATAATCATCATAATAGTCATAATAATCGTCGTAATAGTAGTCGTCATCATAGTAGTAATCATCGTCGTAGTAATAGTCATCGTCATAATAACAGTCATTTCCGCCATAATCATCATAATCACCGGCATTATAGTCTGAATAATCGCCGTCATTCGGTGCGACTTCAGTAAATGCCGCCGGATATTCCTCCGCTATGGTAGGATAATCATCCAGCTCCGGGATATCCGTAAGCCAGCCGATAAAATATGCCGTTATATCTGTTATCTCATTTGTGACTTTATCCTGATACATCGTATAACCGTCAGTTCCGTAGGTGGTAAGCATTATTTCATTTGGATAATTGCGCTCGATATACTTTACAAAATCCACAGTTATACCGTCATATTCATTTGCGGTGTAAAGATCCCTTGCCCCAAAGAGATGAAGGATCTCGTGGGCGTAAACAGCAGGACATTCTTCTTCACCTTCATAGTTATAGTACATGTAGCATATCTCATTGAAATAGGTAGACCCCCCGCCCTCATAGTAAGGATATGTACATGATGTCCCTTCAGCATTCATACAGCATAAAAAGGCTATACCGTCAGCATCATATTCATCCATCAATGCCTGGGTATCGATATTGTCCTCTATATATATTTCCGTATCGTACAGAATATCATCCCATTTGGAATCATCATCTATATCCCTGGGAATCGAAGCACTTATATCAATATCATAGTTTAGGTCACTGCTGCCGTTGGCATCATAGACAAGGTCCACATCCGCACCGTACTGTCTGCCGGATTTTTCGAGGAATGCCGTTGCTATATCCATCTTATACTGAATGTTGTCCTTCATGCTTCCTGACCAGTCATCCTCACCGTCGTAGTAAAGAACCACCAGAACGGTCCTGCCGTTTAAGAAACCGGCACTTCCCTTGGGATCAAGGCCGTAAGAATCCGTTACGTTTCCGTCATCCTGCACGCCTTCAAATTCCTGCGTGTCTTCAAAATAGGAAGCATATTCCGAATAGCCGTTTTCATCCAGCCATTCTTCGCCATACTCTGATATCTCGGATATATCCGATGACACCGCGACATCTGAAACAGCATCCCCCGCTACAACGCAGACAAATATGATCATCAGAATAAAGAATGTTATCACCACAAACATTACGATAAAAAGCAAGAAGGGGATTAATGTAATTAAACAAAGTACCAGCACCAGAATCAGGATCGTGTTATCCTTCTTCTTAGGCGGTGCATTGTACCCCTGGCCGTTATTCATGCCCTGCGGATTCCCGGAGGCAGACTGCCCCATTGCCTGTGCACCATTCTGCTGCTGCCCGCCGTTGTTCACGGCAGACTCCAGCTTATTCCCGCAATTCGGACAGTACCTCGTCCCTTCTGAAACCGGTGTCCCGCATTTTCCACAAACCATAACTCATTCCCCCTGTATTAAGAGCATCCATATACTCTGCAAAAAGCTCAACTAAAGTTTAGGTTATTATATCAAAAAAAGAAGTCATTAGCACTTTTATGTGTTAATATATCCTTTATGAACGAGAAAGCATTACGAATTTTGGAATTCAATAAAATAACGGACACACTGTCCGGTTTTGCCGGCAGCGAACCGGCAAAAAAAATGTGTCTGTCACTTCGTCCCTCTTCCAACAGGGACTGGGTAATTCACGCCCAGGACGAGACCGAATCAGCACTGAAACGGATACTTAAGAATGACAGAATATCCTTCGGCTACAATATAGATGTGCGGCCGCTGCTGAAGGCTGCCTCCATAGGCCGGATGCTGTCCGCAGCAGAACTTTTATGCATTTCCAGGCTGCTTACCAATGTGGCATCCGTGATCGCATACAACAGCGAATCCGACAGTACAAAGGGGAATTCCGCAGAGGAACAGGACGTGTCCGACTGCCTTGAGGAATACTTTAAAGTACTCGACCCCCTGGGTTTTCTTTCCGATGAAATTACCAGGTGCATCCTGAACGATGACGAGCTTAATGATGACGCCAGCAGCAGGCTCAGGGATATAAGGAATGAAAAGAAAGTCACTTCCGGAAGAATACAGTCCCACCTGTCCAAAATGGTAAACGATACCTACCGCTCATACCTGCAGGACAATATCATAACCCTGCGTGACGGCAGGTACTGCATCCCGGTCAGGGCTGAGTACAAGTCACAGGTACCGGGAATGGTACATGACAGATCCGCCAGCGGTTCCACTCTCTTCATCGAACCCGCAGCCATTGTGGAACTGAATAATAAACTCCGCGAGCTTGAAATAGCAGAAGATGATGAGATAAGGCGCATTCTTGCCGAACTGTCCGCAAAATGTTCCGTCTACAGTGAAACCATAAACGAGGACCAGAAGACCATTACCCTTCTGGATTTCATCTTTGCCAAGGCAAAATATGCACTGAGCCTTGAGGCCACCAGACCGCTATATGATGACAGCGGTTCCCATATGATCGAGCTCAGGAAAGCAAGGCATCCGCTTCTGGACCGGAAAACGGTTGTCCCCATAGATATTGCTCTGGGTAAGGACTACAATTTGCTGATAATAACAGGTCCCAATACCGGCGGCAAGACCGTGTCGCTGAAAACGGTAGGTCTGCTCACCCTTATGGGCCAGGCCGGCCTCCACATTCCTGCTCTCGACCGTTCATCCCTTGCCTTCTTTAATGAAGTATATGCAGATATCGGTGATGAGCAGAGCATCGAACAGAGCCTCTCCACTTTTTCGTCACATATGACATCAATAGTGGACATCCTGAAGAAAGCGGACGACAAATCCCTCTGTCTTTTTGACGAGCTGGGTGCCGGCACAGATCCCGAGGAAGGTGCGGCCCTTGCTGTTTCCATCCTGGACGACCTGCACAAAAAAGGCATCTGCTGCATGGCCACTACCCACTACAGCGAGCTGAAGATCTATGCCCTCACAAGCGACGGCGTGGAAAATGCATGCTGTGAATTCGATGTGGAATCCTTAAAGCCCACCTACAGGCTTCTGACGGGCATTCCCGGAAAGAGCAATGCCTTTGCCATTTCCGCAAAGCTTGGACTGCCGGAGGAAATAATAAAAGGTGCAGAGAAATACATAAGCAGCGAGGAAGAAAGCTTTGAAAACATTGTATCCGACCTTGAGAACAGAAGGGTACAAATGGAAAATGACAGAAAGCTGTTAGACGAAGCGCTTTCCGATATGCGCCGCCGGGAAAAGATACTTGCGGACAAAGAAGAAAAGATATACGAGAAGCGTGAAAAGATAATCGCTGATGCAAGAACCGAGGCAAAGGATATACTGCAGGATGCCAAGGATATCGCAGACGAGTCTATCCGTGCCTTTACAAAGCAGGGCACACAGATGAAGCCTGCAACGATGGAAAGAAAACGCTCTGCCCTGCGCGAATGGATTTCCAAGGAAGAAGAAGCTATCTACGAAGAGGCAATGAAGAATTCCCGCAGAAAGAAAGCATCCGAAGAGACAGCCACACCGGTAAAGAGGCTTGATCCGTCCCAGATAAAAACAGGCATGCGTGTGCATGTGGAGTCTCTGGGCATCGACGCGACAGTCACCAGCCTGCCGGATAAAAAAGGCAATGTAACAATACAGAACGGTGTGATATCATCAAAGGTGAAATCCTCGGACCTGACCCCTGCCAGGGAGACACAGCCGTCTGAGAAGACAAGATCCGGCGGAAGCAGACGTGTTGCTGACGGATATGCAAAGTCCTCGGGCATCCATATGGAAATAAACGTCATCGGCGATACTGTGGATGATGCCGTAGTAAAAGTTGATAAGTACCTTGATGACGCATGCATAGCCGGGCTCCAGTCTGTAAGAATAATACACGGCAAGGGCACCGGAGCACTTAAAAACGCCGTACATGACCTGCTTAGAAGATCTCCCGTAGTGGACAGCTTTTCCATAGCTCCCCACGGCGAGGGCGACGCAGGTGTCACAGTAGCAAAATTAAAATAACGGAGGGGAAACATGGCAGCAAGCAAACAACGCATACTGATCGTAGACGATGACGAAAATATCGCAGAGCTCATCAGTCTGTATCTTACAAAGGAATGTTACGACACACATATCGTAGGTGACGGTGAATCAGCACTGTCGGCAGTTACTGAATTTGCACCCAATCTCATTCTCCTTGACCTTATGCTTCCCGGCATTGACGGTTATCAGGTCTGCAGGGAGATCCGCAAGGATTCCACCATACCAATCATAATGCTTTCCGCAAAAGGAGAAGTGTTCGACAAGGTACTGGGCCTCGAACTCGGTGCTGACGACTATATGGAAAAGCCTTTCGATTCAAAGGAACTGGTAGCCAGGGTTAAGGCTGTGCTTCGCCGTTACCAGGTGGAGCCCGCTGCCCCCGTGGCAGAGTCCTCCGAAAATGAAGTCAGGTATCCGGACCTCGTAGTCAATAAGACTAATTACAGCGTTCTGTACATGGGACGCAAGATCGATATGCCCCCCAAGGAACTGGAACTGCTTTTCTTCCTGGCTTCCACCCCGAACCATGTATATACAAGGGATCAGCTTCTGGACCAGATATGGGGATATGAATATATCGGTGATACCAGGACCGTTGATGTCCATATCAAGAGGATAAGGGAGAAGATCCGGGACAACGCAAACTGGCGTATTGCCACCATCTGGGGCGTAGGATACAAATTCGACACAACACCGCAATAAAATAGCCATTATAAAAGATGAGAAAAACCCTTTATTTAAAAATGCTCATAGCCTATCTTATCTTTGCGGTCTTCGGCTTTATAATTGTCTCCACTTTCATGCAGCAGATGACAATAAGGCAGCTGGAACAGGATAAGGCAAGGGAACTGTACAAGAACGCTTCCCTTCTGGCCCAGAATGAGGCTCTGGCAGTCTATAAGAATGAGATGTCCCTTATCTCATTAAAGGATATCATCGACAGAAACGCTGCTATTTCCGACGCAGTAGTACGTATAGTAAACCCTTCCGGCCTTATAATCGTTTCATCAGATTATGAGCTGGACGTGGATAATCCCGAGGTGATAGAGAACTTTGACGTCACCTCCCTCTCCGGCTCTTTCTACAGTGTCGGAACTTTTTATGATTCTCTTGACGGAACGTATCTCACTGTAGCTTCACCTATAACTTCCGGCCCTGTAGTGCACGGTTATGTTGTGGCATCCTACGATCTGGATATGCTGGAGGAATCTGCAAATCACATGCTGAACCTTGATTACATACTGCTGCTTATCATGTTCCTGCTGTCCCTGATAATCCTCATCTTCTTTACCGAGATGGTCTACATCCCCCTGCGGAAAATAATAACGGGTACCGAACAGTACGCATCAGGCAACCTGCATTATGAGATTTCCATAGAGAGTGACGATGAAATCGGCTACCTTGCCGCCTCCCTTGCATATATGGCCCAGGAGCTTGCAAAGGGCGAAGACAACCAGAAGAAGATCGTTGCAAATGTTTCACACGATTTCAGGTCCCCCCTTACCTCCATAAAGGGCTACCTGGAAGCCATGAACGACGGAACCATACCTCCCGAGCTCTATCCCAAATATACGGGCATCGTAATAAATGAGACCGACAGGCTGATCAAGCTCACCAATAACCTGCTGACCCTCAACAACTTAAACACCAGCGGAATGATCCTGGAAAGAACGGATTTCGATATCAACAATGTGATCAGGCAGACCGCATCCACATTTGAGGGAAGCTGCCGCGGCAAGATGATCACCATAGAACTGGCCCTTACCGGCGACATGCTCTATGTAAATGCAGACCTGGGAAAAATACAGCAGGTTCTCTACAACCTGATAGACAATGCCATAAAGTTCAGCCACAAGAACTCCATCATACGAATAGAGACAACAGAAAAGCACAACAAGGTATTCGTCTCTGTTAAGGACAGCGGCATAGGCATCCCAAAAGAAAGCGTTCCCCTGGTATTCGACCGTTTCTATAAAAGCGATCTGTCCAGGGGAAAAGATAAAAAGGGCACGGGCCTGGGGCTTTCCATCACCCGGGAGATCATCCGTGCTCATAAAGAAAATATTAATGTCATATCCACTGAAGGCGTAGGCTCTGAATTCATCTTCTCCCTTCCTCTTTCCGATGATGATATCACCGGAGAGGACGAGTAGACCGCTTGCCTACAGCAATGCGGCAATCCCTTTGAAATCCATCTTAAGCCAGAGTTCCCTCAGCTTGTCAAATTTTTCCTTCTCAGATAAAGGAACATCATATGCTTCCAGGTCGCTCATAATGGATTCCATGTTGTCATAATCCATCCGCATTGCATACCCGCCAAGCATCTCATAGGCTTCTGCAAGCATATCCTGAGAGATAACCGGCTTCTTCTCCTTTTCCCCGGGAGCCTGTCCGAAGGCTGCTCCCAGCCCGGCGCTGCACTCCTCATACATATCCAGCAGAGGCTCAGTCTTTTCTGTTATGAGGCTGATATTGCCGGCTTTGCCTGCATCCTCCATCTCCTCTGCCAGCAGGGAAAGGCTCATGACACCTATTATGCCTGCAGTACTTTTAAGGGCATGCACTTTGATGGTATAATTATCCCAGTCTTCGTTTTCGTAAAAATCGCGGATTTCCTTTATCCTGAGTTCCGATGTGGAAAAGAATATCTCCAGGGCTTCCTTATATTCGTCAAGTCCGCCGCAGTTGTCGATGCCTTTATCAAATCTGATCCATTTTATGGCCTTTATGCTTTTGGCCCATTCGGGTTCCGTTCCCAAAGCAGAGTTTTCTGCCTGCTGTCCGGCCGCAGGTTCTTCTCCCCCGCTTCCGGCCGTCATATACTCCATGACCTTGTCGCCCAGCATTTTGCCGTTTACCGGCTTCTGTATATAGTCACAGAATCCCATATCTCTGTATGCCTGTCCGCCGTCGTCAACGGAATTGGCAGTAAGGACTATGCAGGGAGTCCTGCCGTTAAGTCCGGCATCGTCATTCCTGATTTCCTTAAAAGCAGTCACGCCGTCCATATCCGGCATCAGATGGTCCATAAGGATCAAGGCATACTTTGCATTTCTGGCTTTTTCTATTGCCTCGGGACCGGAAGTCGAAGTATCAACTTCAATCCCCCTTTTTGAAAGAAGCTTTCTGATCAGGATATTGTTCATATCCGTATCGTCAACCACCAGAACTTTTCCTAACGAATTGGTATCTGTCATTTTTGTCCCCCCTGACATTTTGACATCCTACAAGTTCAAACCCTATCTCAAGAATAATCTTAACAGTTTTTCGTTTATTTTTGTATAGGGCTGGTACCTCATGGGCATATCTATCCAGTTCTTTTTATCAAGTATACTCTTCTCATGGGTAAATGTATAGAAGCCGCGCTTTCCGTGGTACGCTCCCATTCCGCTCTCCCCCACGCCTCCGAAAGGCATCTCGCTGGTTGCGATATGCACTACCGCATCATTTATGCATCCTCCGCCGTAACGGCAGTTTTCCGTAACTTTCTTGATATTGCCCTTATCCGTTGAGAATATGTACAGTGCTAACGGCTTGGCATGATCCTCCACCATATCTATGGCTGCCTGCAGGTTCTTATAAGTAACCACCGGCATTATGGGACCGAATATCTCCTGGCCCATCACCGGATCATCCCAGGTCACATCATCCATAACCGTAGGCTCGATGCGAAGGGACTCAGAATCACGCTTTCCTCCGTGTACCACCTTGTCATCTTCGATCAGGGAGCAGATTCTGTCATAATGCTTTTTATTTATCATCTTGCCGTAATCCCTGTTTTCCAGGGGATGACGTCCGAACTGCCTTATTATCTCCTTCTTCACATATACAAGGAACTCATCCTTTACCGATTCATCACAGAGAATGTAATCGGGGGAGACACAGGTCTGCCCGCAGTTCATGAATTTTGCAAACACTATGCGCCTTGCTGCCAGCTTAAGCTTTGCCGTACTGTCCACTATGCAGGGGCACTTTCCGCCAAGCTCAAGCGTTACCGGCGTAAGGTGTTCAGCCGCATGCCGCAGCACTTCCTTACCAACAGCCTGGGATCCCGTAAAGAATATGTAATCAAACTTCTGTTTAAGCAGGAACTGGTTTTCTTCCCTTCCGCCGGTAAAAACAGCAACATACTCGCTCCTGAAAGTCTCCCTTATCATCTTAGCCATAACCGCTGAGGTAGACTGTGAATATGCGGAGGGCTTCAGCACTATGGTATTGCCTGCCGCAAGAGCATTTATGAGGGGGGCCATTGAAAGCAGGAACGGATAGTTCCAGGGGCTCATGATAAGCACATTGCCATAGGGACAGGGCACAATCCTGCTCACAGCATAAAAATTTGTAATGGGCGTATGCACCCGTCTCACAGCTGCATATCTGCCAATATGACGCAGCATGTAACTGATCTCGCTGAGGGCCAGTCCCACCTCGCAGATATAAGCTTCCATTCCCGACTTCCCCAGGTCCATACGGAGCGCCGCCTGGATCTCAGGCTCATACTTCCTTATGGCACGGGCCAGCTTCTTTAATGCCCGTATACGGTAACCCACGGGAAGCGTTGCTCCTGTCCTGAAGAAAGCCCGCTGCTTATTTATTATCCGTTCTTTTTCTGCATCCGTCATCACACTGCTCCTAAACTAAAGTTACTCAGACTTTATATCCTTCCAGTAATCATTCATAAGGGTTACCGTGTCATCATCAAGACGCTGGTAAACCTCGCATCCGCTCATGTCATCCAGATCCGGGAAAAGAGTCTTGTTGTTCCGTACTTCCTCATCCAGGTTGGCAATGGTTGCCTTGTTTGATGTAGCATAATATACATAATCAAAATTCTTTTCCGCCACATCCTCACGGCATACCAGGTAGTCCAGGAACGCATATACCGCATCCGGATTCTCGCACTCTTTAGTCATGGCCCAGCAGTCGATCCAGAGGTTCGTTCCCTCCTTTGGAATGACATACTTAAGCTTGTCATTCTCAAGCTCTGCCAATACGCCGTCACCGGAATAAACAACGCCCACTGCCGCATTCTCTGCGATCATTTCATCCCTGACCTCATCCACCAGATACTGGTAAACATCCGGCTTCTGCTCTATCAGAAGATTTTTTGCAGCTTCCAGCTCGTCACGATCCGTGGTATTGCAGGAGTGCCCCTGATACTTTTCAGCTATCATGAAGGCGTCACGCATGCTGTTCTGCATGTATATCGAGCCCGCATACTTGCCGTTAAAGAGGGCATCCCAGCTGTCGATCTCCTCATCCACCATCTCAGTATTATAGAGGATTCCCACCGTGCCCCAGAAATAGGGAAGAACATATTTATTTCCCTCATCAAAGGATCTGCAGAAATCCCAGATTTCCGGGCTTATATTATCAATATGCTCAAACTTTGAAAAATCCATTTCCTGGAGTGAGCCTTCTGCCATCATCTTCATAAGCACATATTCCGAAGTGCAGAGGCAGTCATACTTAACCGCTCCAGCCGAATATTTTGCATAAAGTTCCTCAGGGGTGGACGCCTCTTCATAGAGAACTTCTATGCCGGTCTCTGCCGTAAAATCATCAAGGATCTCAGGATCAATATACATACCGTAATTGAATACGGTGATGGATTCCTTCGAACCGCCGTTGCATCTGGAAAATACGCATACCGAACCAATGGCAAGTGCCAGCATCAAAGCTATTCTCTTCTTCATTTTCTTAAACCTCTCTCTTGTTCTTTTTAGGTGCCGTCAGTACATTGACAGTCACAAGCAGCAGTACCGTTATTATAAATATTACTGTTGAAAGTGCATACATGCTGGGCTCTATGCCCCTTCTCTTTTCCGCATATACCATAGTGGAAAGATTATCAAAACCTGCACCCTTTGTAAAAAATGTTATCACGAAATCATCCATGGACATTGTAACAGCCATGAAAAATCCGGCAAGCATTCCGGGTACTATCTCCGGAAGTATCACCTTGAAAAATGAATAGACCGGCCCGCCCCCCAGATCCCTGGCAGCTTCATAGGTACTTACGTCAATCTGATTAAATCGCGGCATTATATTCAGTATCACATAGGGAATATTGAACGTAATATGTGCTAACAGCACACTGGTAAAATTAAGCTTCATGAAGCTCATGAAGAAAAGCATCATGGCAATACCCGTGACTATATCCGCATTCAGCATAGGGATATTTGTTACAGTCATGACCAGAGAATACTGCCTCTTATTCATGGCATCAATACCTATGCAGGCCACAAGTCCCAGCAAGGTTGCTATAACCGCACTTATCAGCGCAAGCGCGATTGTATTGCCGAATGCATTCATTATCCTCGTGGAGCGGAACATATCAGCGTACCATTTGAGTGAAAAGCCGCCCCAGGAAGCATATGTCTTCTTGGAATTAAAGGACAGCACAATAAGCACCAGGATAGGCGCATACATAAAGACCGTCACTATTCCAACATAAAATCTGCAGAAAAAACTCTTAAGCCCTACCATACATTAGACTCCCTGTCTTTTCCTTCATGCTTCTCAGTAAAAAGCAGTCCTATTATAACAAATATGAGCAATGCAAACGAAAGCCCCGACCCAAGGTTATAGTCAGCCGTCGTCAGGAATTCCTGCTCAATTATATTTCCCAAAAGCTGGATCTTGCCGCCGCCTAAGAGCTCAGGTATCACGAAGGATGTAAGGGACGGAATGAATACCATGGTAATTCCGCTGATGATGCCTGCCTTCGACAGTGGTATCATTATCTTGAATATTTTTTCAAACCTGGATGCCCCCAGGTCAGCCGCAGCATCAATGATGTCATCCTCAATGTCCATCACTGCATTATATATGGGCAGGATCATATATGGCAGGAAATCATAGACTATGCCAAAAACAATGGCACCCTTTGTATTGAGCATATTAAAAGGGCCCAGTCCCACAAGGCCAATGACCGTATTTATAATGCCGTTCTTATTGAGTATTATCTGAAGTGCCATTATACGGAGCACGGAATTCATCCACATGGGAAGAATAAGAACCATAAGCATGGTGCTCTTGTTCTTAAGGTCCAGGCTCCTCATCACCAGTGCCAGGGGATATGCTATCAGAAGGCATATCACCGTACAGATCAGCGAAAGCTCCAGGGAAAGAAGCGTTGCCTTGATATGATTCGCGTCAAGGATGGCAAATACATTGGAAAGGGTTAATCCCCCCTCCTTTGTGGTAAAGGCATAGTAGGCCACAAAAACCAGGGGGACCACTATAAATGCCACCATCCATATGATATATGGCAATGCTACGAATTTACGTTTCATCACTACTCCTTATGATTAACCTCTTCGTCTTCAGACTCAGGCTTATTCATTATCTGAATATTAAAAGGCTTCACATACAGATCTATATCCATTCCGGGCTCATGATACTCTGTTGTATGTATCATCCAGTTGATTCCTATGCCCTCGGCAAAAATCTCATAATGCACGCCCTTGAAAAGGATGGATGATACCTTGGCCGGAAAAATTCCTTCGCCCCTCTTCCTTATCTCCATATCCTCGGGACGGATGACCACATCCACGGGCTTATTCTCACCGAAGCCCTTGTCAACGCAGGCAAACTTAGTTCCATTTATTTCAACCAGCTCATCCCGTATCATCGTTGCACCCAGAAGGTTCGCATCGCCGATAAAATCAGCCACAAAGGCATTCTGGGGCTCGTTATATATATCCTCAGGAGTTCCGATCTGCTGTATGTAGCCCTGGTTCATAACCACAATCTTGTCAGACATGGTAAGAGCTTCCTCCTGGTCATGAGTCACAAAGATAAAGGTTATGCCCAGCTCCTTCTTCAGGCGGATAAGCTCTTTCTGCATATCCTGCCTGAGTTTGAGATCCAGTGCTCCCAAAGGCTCGTCTAAAAGAAGCACCTTGGGTTCATTCACTATGGCCCTTGCAATGGCAATACGCTGCTGCTGCCCGCCACTTAAGGAACGGGGCTTCCTCTTTTCATAGCCTTTAAGGTTTACCAGCTCAAGGGCATAGTTTATCTTGTCACGTATGTATTTCTCATCTTTCTTTTTTACCCTTAACCCGAAGGCAATATTGTCCTCCACCGTCATATGGGGGAAAAGGGCATACTTCTGGAACACGGTATTAAGAGGCCTTTTTTCCGTAGGCATGGATGTTATATCCTCTCCGTCCATAAGCACCTTTCCCGAATCCGGCGTTACAAAACCGCCTATGATCCTCAGGGTAGTGGTCTTTCCGCAGCCGGAGGGGCCGAGAAGCGTAACAAATTCATTCCTCTTTATGTCCAGGGAAAGATCCTCAAGGACCATTGCCCCATCAAATGATTTGTTGATCCCAACTAAATTTAAAATATCCGTATCCATCTCAATTCCTCACCAGTTTTTGTCTGCCGGCAAAGTACGTATAGCTTACCTACAATAAAACAGACCAACTTGCATTATATCAGATATACCATGATCCTTCCACGAATACCGTGACCTTCAGCTTTCTGATTCCTCAGGGTCTTCCTTAGCCGGAAGATAAGCCAGTACCGAAAGTATCCTGTTATTTTCTGCCTTTTCAACCTTAAGAAGGGTGCCGTCTTCAAGGGTTACTTCCTCCCCCTCCTCCGGCAGTCTGTCATCCAGGTATTCTATTATTATGCCGCCTATGGAATCGTAGTCTTCGCTTTCAAACTCCGTTCCTATGGCATCATTTATATCATCCAGCTTCATGGTGCCTTCTATACGGTACACGCCTTCATCCAGCTTGCATATCATTTCTTCTTCGTCGTAATCATACTCGTCACGGATCTCACCGAATATCTCTTCCACCATGTCTTCCAGCGTGATCATTCCCTCAGCAGCCCCGTATTCATTAAGCACTATGGTCAGTGGAACACTCTTCTCACGCATCTCGCTCATAAGCTCAGAGACTTTTTTATACTCATAGGTATAATACACATCCCGCATAAGATCTCTTAAGTGGAACTTGTCCGGATTCTCAATGAAGAGCATGTCCTTCACGTTAAGTACTCCAATGATATTATCCGGCGAATCCTCATAAATCGGAATTCTTGTATACATGTTTTCCCTGAAAAGGTCCATAAGCTCCGCATACGGGGTATGAAAATCCGCAGTGACCATATTTACCCTGGGAACCATGATATCTTTTGCTACCGCATCGGAAAAATCAAACATATTGTGGATCATCTCCCGCTCACCGGATTCTATGACCCCCTGGGAGTGGCTTGTATCTACATAGGAAAGGAGCTCGCTTTCGGATATGCTTACGATCTTTTTCTCAGGATCTATACGCATGAGCCTGAGCAGGCCGTTGGAAAGCTTATCTATGACAAATACAATCGGGAAAAGAACGAACATCAGAAGCCTGATGACCGGTGCATAGGCAAAGGCCATCTTTTCATTTTTCAGCATGGCTGTAGTCTTGGGGACGATCTCACCGAAAAGCAGAACAACCACGGTAAGAAGGCCGGTTGCGATACCCACAGCCCAGGAGCCGAAGATATCCGTAGCTAAAACCGTAGCCAGCGCGGATGCGGAAATATTGACTATGTTGTTGCCAACTAGTATGGTGGTGAGCATCCTGCTGTAGCTCGACAGTATATCGGAAACCATGGCAGCCCTGGCTGAGCCGGACTCCACCTGGGTCTTAAGCCTGTTTCTGTTCAGAGTGGAAAAAGCAGTTTCTGCGGATGAAAAAAACGAAGAACACATTACAAGAAGAATAAGCACGAAAAGGCCTACCGCATTTTTTTCCGTAAAAGCAATTTCAATCACCGGTATTTTCATTTCTTCTTAAGCCGCTGCCTGACAACCTCATACGAAAGCACTGCAGCCGCCACTGAAACATTAAGGGAATCCAGGGCACCCTTCATGGGGATGCTGACATGAATATCGCACTTTTCGCTGACCAGCCGGCTTACACCTGCGCCTTCGGATCCAACCACCAGGCCTATGGGTCCCGTCAAGTTGCAGTCGTACATCACTTCGCCATCCATCTCGGCACTTGCAAACCACATTCCTCTTTCCTTCAGTTCTTCAATAGTCCTTGAAAGATTGGTTACCTTTGCAACTGGGACATAATTGATTGCCCCGGCTGAAGCCCTGGCAACAGTGGATGTGAGACCCACCGCCCTGTTTTTTGGAATGATAACACCGTGTGCCCCTGACTGGCAGGCTGTCCTTATTATTGCTCCGAGATTGTGTGGATCTTCCACACCGTCAAGCAGCAGTATAAAAGGCTCTTCCCCCCTTTTTTCGGCAAGGGCGAAAATATCTTCCACTTCAGCATACTCATAAGCCGCCGACGAAGCTATAACTCCCTGATGCATGCCCGTCTCGCTCATATGGTCAAGAAAGCTCTTATCCACGAAACGGATTATGGTATCACTTTTATGTGCCAGCCGCTTTATGGTCTGGATGGGGCCGTCCTGGCAGCCGTCCAGTATATAGACCTTGTCAATAGTTTTGCCGGAGCGGTATGCCTCTATGACAGCATTCCTGCCCTCTATTCGGTTCTCGTTAACACCGGCAGTTTCCTCTGCAGAGTCATACAGCTCAGTCTTTCTCTGCGCTGATACGTGTTCTGCTGCCTCAGCGGTCCTTTCCGACTTCTTTATATCATTTATTTTTTTTCGGGGGTCCGGATGTGCCGGAGGCCTCTTTCCGTTTTTGAAATTATGCATTCTGCTTTTCCTCTGCGTTTTGCGCTGTCAGGTATTCTATTCCCTTTAAAATAAGTTCCTCAGCTCTCCTGCACCTGCCGTCCATATAGAGATAGCCTATTACGGCTTCCAGGCCGGTGGCCCTCCGGTAATCCGCAGGATCAGCATTCTTAGGCATGGTATGGGATTTTGAATTCCTTCCCCTTTTGAATACTGCCAGCTCATCCTCGGTGAACTCTTCAGTATCAACATAATGCCTTGCTATGGCAGCCTGCGCCGATGCCCTTACCAGGCCGGTCACCTTCTTATGCAGCTTTTCCACCTGCATGTTTCCTTCTGATACCACATGGGTACGGACAACCATTTCATAATAGGCATCACCTATATAGGCAAGCACCAGGGGTGACAGCTGGCGGACATCACCCATGCCTTCCAAAATTGCAGTATCATTTATGCCTTGTGCCACTTTACGCCCTCTCTTGTGTCTTCAAGGATTATTCCTTTGGCTGCAAGCTCGTCCCTGATGGCATCAGCCTTTGCAAAATCCTTTGCCTTCTTTGCAGCCTTTCTTTCTTCAATCTTCTCAGCCACATATTTTTCCGTTTCTTCATCCACGCCTTCGCCTGTCTCTTCTGACAGTGCATCCGCACGCTTTATCAGGTCAAGTGACAGAACTTCGTCAAAACTGTCTGCCAGTGCGCGTTTTGTGGCATCATTCATGTCAGCCTTAAGGACATCATAAAGAACAGTAAATGCCATTGACGTATTCACGTCATCCGTCAGGGCCTCAGTAAACTTCTGCCTGTATTCGTCGAACTTATCCTGCTGTACCTCCCCATCCTTGGAAAGCTGTGAAATACGCTTAATAAGCTTTTCGTATGCGCCGGTCATACTCTCCAGCACATCATAGGAAAATTCCAGAGGCTTCCTGTAATGTGACTGCAGGCAGAAAAATCTGTAGGCAAGCGGATCATAGCCCTTTTCCTGGAGAACACTTACAGTCAGGAACTCACCGGATGATTTACTCATCTTGCCGTTCTTGTCCACAAGATGATGAACATGGAACCAGTATTTGCACCAGGGATGACCTAAAAACGCCTCGCTCTGTGCGATCTCATTTGTATGGTGCGGGAAGATATTATCAACGCCGCCGCAGTGGATATCCATGTGCTCCCCCAGATGCTTTATGCCGATGCAGGAGCACTCAATATGCCAGCCGGGATAACCGTATCCCCAGGGACTGTGCCACTTGAGCTCCTGGTCGTCGAATTTGGACTTGGTGAACCAGAGAACGAAGTCGCTGCGGTTGCGCTTATTTGTATCCTCATCAACATCATCACGCACACCGACCATAAGGTCATTCTCATTTACATTGCTGTTGGATAGCACGTAATAGTTCTCAAGCTTTGATGTATCAAAATAGACATTCTCTCCCGCCTGGTATGCATAGCCTTTTTCCAGAAGTACTTCTATCATATTTATGAATTCCGGTATGCAATGGGTCGCCGGCTCTATTACATCGGGCATACCGATATTGAGCTTCGCAAAATCCTTAAAAAAAGCATCCGTGTAATAGTCAGCAATTTCCAGCACGGTCTTATGCTCGCGCTTTGCTCCTTTGAGCATCTTGTCCTCGCCTGTATCAGCATCACTGGTAAGGTGTCCCACATCCGTGATATTCATTACACGCTTCACATCATAGCCTGCATATCTCATAGTCTTAACCAGCACGTCTTCACAGATATAGCTTCTGAGATTTCCGATATGTGCAAAATGATATACCGTAGGTCCGCAGGTATACATCTTTACCTTACCTTCTTCAAAAGGTACAAATTCCTCAACCAGTCTGCTTTTTGTATTGTAGAGTCTCATTTCTTCCCTTTCCGCAGCAAACCGCGCTGCTCCATAACACTGAATGCTAATTATATCAGATTTTATGCCGCATTGCTAAACTTCAATCTTCTTATACTTTTTCTTTTCTTTTTTCTCTTTATCTTTCTTATGCTTCTTTTTTGCAGCCTTTTCTGCTTTATCCTTTTTTGCTTTTTTATGTCCATCATCCGACGGTCCGTCAGCTTCGGATTTTCTTAAAGCTTTCATGGCAGGACAGGCACCTGCTGCACCCATGCAGCCCTGAGAAGAAGCGCAGCCCTGCGCCATAGTCATGCCTTTCTCCGTGACATCCACAGAAACAGTATCGTCGTAACTGCTGAGCAGACACACCGCCTGTGCCGATACGCCCTCTTCGCGCCCGGTAAATCCGAGATGCTCCTCAGTGGTAGCTTTTATGCTTACTCTCGAAATATCCAGACCCAGATCTTCGGCAATATTTGTCCTCATAGTATCAATATAGGGTCGCATCTTCGGCGCCTGGGCAATAACCGTTGCATCCACATTTTCTATAACATAGCCCTTCCCGCTTATCATATCCGCAACACGCCTTAAAAGTACCCTGCTGTCCGCACCTTTAAATTCATCCGACGTATCGGGAAAATGCAGACCTATATCCCCCAGCGCAGCCGCACCCAGCAGCGCGTCGGATATGGCATGAAGAAGGACATCCGCATCAGAATGCCCTGCCAGTCCTTTCTTGTATGGAATTTCCACCCCGCCAATTATCAGCTTCCTGCCTTCCACAAGCCTGTGCACATCATATCCGCTTCCTATTCTCATAATTTCCCTTTCTGCCGCTTTTAGCGGCGCCGCAAAGAGAATTTGCGTATGCAAATTCTCTGACGCGATATTAAACATTGGTGCTGTCCCGCAAAATCCTACATATATTTTCTGTATTTTCCATGCTCCCCCGCATCGATTTCACGCCCCAGGGTTTCATTGAAAAGAATCCGTCTCGTATCTATATCGTCCGGCTTAACTATACGTCCCCGTCTGTCATAATATGTGATAATCGAAGTATTGTGCGCGGGAGTACCTTCAAGTTCCGGCATCACAAATGCAGTCTCCCTGCTTTCCCTTTTTTTCTCAGTCCTCTTTATTTCCCCTAATGTTTTTTCCGTATCCGAGGTTATATCATCTGCAGGCTTTTCATCCTTTGTATCAGCACTGACCTCTGTTCCTTCAGTACCTTCTCCATTTTTTTCATCATTTCCGTACCAGACAAAATCCAGTATCTTTTTGAACAGATTCTTTACGACTTTCGAGATATTCTCAAAAAGGGCATCTGTATCAGAGGCAGCCCCTGTGGGCTCTGTCTTTTCTTTTTCTTCAGATTTTACTATTGTACTTTCATATGTATCTGTTTTGCCCCCGGATATTTTATCCTTCGGCCTTTCCTCCTGCCCCCTATCCCAGACCACGCCCTGTTCATCGTGGTCAAGTAAAAAAGCCGGCACACTGGCAGCATCTACCTTTTTCCTCTGTACCGAACCGGTCGTATAGGAATTAGTGTAAATATTGCTGTTGTCGACTCTGTTTACCATTTATTAATGACTAAAATTATGCTGCAGAGCTGTCTGCACCGTTTTACTGTCCACCTCCAAGGAAGGGATTAGCGCCTCCTGCAGGTGTCTGCCCCGGAGTTCCGTAAGCAGGATTGAAATTAACAACGCTGCTTCCTGCGCCCTGGTTACTCTGTGCAGGCTGTCCATACAGCGGATTCCCACTGGGTGCTGCAGGCTGTCCGTACAGCGGATTCCCGCCGGGTGCTGCAGGCTGTCCGTACAGCGGATTTCCGCCGGGTGCTGCAGGCTGTCCGTACATAGGGCTTCCGCCGGGTGCCGCAGACTGTCCATACATAGAGCTGCCTGCCGGCATGGAGGGCTGGGGTGAAACAACACCGGGCTGAGGAAGTATCCTTCCCTGCTCCATTCTCTGAGCTTCCTTAAGAGCTTCCTGAAGAGCCTTGTCCATAGCCTGCTGCTGTCTCTGCTCGTCTCCGCCTGCGCCTATCTTATACTTCTGCGTCTTGAATATATTGTCCTCCTCGGGATTACCAAAATCAAATGACATATCACCCATATTTGAAAGAGCTCCGCCGGCTGCTCCGCCACCGGACTGTATCTTCTTTTCGGCCTTTCTGAGGTTCGGTGATTCAAATACCGAATTAAGCGCCTCTTCTCTTGCCATTTCTTCCTGACGGATCTTCTCCATTATGGAAACTTTGGAGGTACCCGTAAGTGCTCCGCCGCCGCTCTTGACCACTGTCTGGTTGAGAAGCGGTGATTCAAACATAGGGCCGCCGCTCTGCGCGGGATCTACAAGGATCAGATTCGACTCCTTCTTTTCCTCCATGCCGCCTAACTTTTCTATAACGGTTCTGCTGCTGCTGCCACCTATGCCGGCATGTACACCAACTTCTGTATGCTGCTCCGATGAATCCAGGGTGTACAGATTTGCCTTAATACCGGAATCATTCTTTGAAGGTGCAGTTCCATATAACGAAGCAGGTGCTCCGGGATCTGTCTGAGGTGCAGGCTGCGCAGGTGCTGTTCCATACAGTGAAGCAGGCGCCCCGGGATCTGTCTGGGGTGCAGGCTGCGCAGGTGCTGTTCCATACAGTGAAGCAGGTGCCCCGGGATCTGTCTGGGGTGCAGGCTGTGCAGGTGCTGTTCCATACAGTGAAGCAGGTGCCCCGGGATCTGTCTGGGGCGCAGGCTGGACAGGTGCTGCATACAATGAAGGCTGTGCTTCAGGCTGTGTAGGCGCTGCATAAAGTGAAGGCTGCGCTGCAGACTGTGCAGGTGCTGCATAAAGTGAAGGCTGCGTTGCAGACTGTGCAGGTGCCGCATAAAGTGAAGGCTGTGCTTCAGGCTGTGCAGGTGCTGCGTAAAGTGAAGGCTGTTCCGTAGGCTGTGTTGCAGGCTGTGCATACACTTCCTGAACCGGCTCCGCCGTCATAACAGGTGCCTCAGCAACCTGCTGCTGTTCAGCCTGTGCTGCCTGCTGCTTTGCTTTGTAATCAGGGTCGTAAGCCGGTGCCGCTGCTGCAGTCCTGGGCTTATACGCAAACCTTGAGCTTGCGGGAGATGCAGATGCTGCACTCTGGCCGGATACAGTTGTAGCCGCCTGAGGTATAGCATGACTCTGAGTAGGCTGTGCATTTCCCGGCGTAATAGTATATTCCTGTGTCGAGGACATTACAGGTGCCTGAGCAGGCGCTGTCCCATAAGTCTGTGCAGGCTGAACATTTCCCTGCATTATAGTATATTCCTGCGGCGCATCCGGAACAGGTGCCTCCGCCACTACAGGTGCTGCCGGTGCCGGTTCTGCCACCGGTGCTGCCGCTTCCGGCTCCCTTACCGGAGAATTCTTTAAGAAATCCAGTTCCGGAAGAGAACTGTCATCATTATGACTGTATACACTACCTAAAGAAATGGTGGAATTAAAGCTTCCGCCATTCTTCTTCATATCCTTTACATATTTTTTGATATTGAATTTGCAACCCGGGCATGATCTTGTGCCTTCATCAACAATTCTGTGGCACTGAGGACAAACTATATTTGCCATTTTTTGCCTCCTCATAAGAAATTATTAAAAAAACCTACGGCTTATAGTATAGCCGACTACTATCAAATAATCAATATCGCGTTTCAAAAAACGCGTATTTTCTGCCTCAAAATATTAGCTGACAAATTAAAAATCTTGTTGACAACCCCCATTCGGTTGAGTATAATCTAAACGTTCGGTCAATTCCGATCGTGGCGAGATAGCTCAGTTGGCTAGAGCACGCGGTTCATACCCGCGGTGTCGAGGGTTCAAATCCCCCTCTCGCTATAAAAAAACTTGAAGCAATACGCTTCAAGTTTTTTTATTTCATCATAACCGGCCGTTTTATCGACGACCTGCCTTCAAAATCCGGGATCATCCGGACGCACATCAAAGATCTATATCGCCATGTACCTTATCGGAATTAGCTGTATAGTATGCCTTTCCGTCCTCCGGCTTTATATAGAGCTCGATATCCTTAAGCTCTGCTTTGTTGCCTTTCCTGTAATCCTTCTTCGCCTGATCAGCAAGCTTGTCGAAGTCATACTGCTTTCCGCCATACTCAAGAAAAACCCTTGTCTTAACCTCTGCCATTTTCTTATCCTCCCTGTATTGTTGTTATAAACAAATCCTATACTTTGTCTTCCTTTATGTCAATATACCAAAAAGACGCTGCCGTTTTCGGCCTCACATCCTCTCCGGAGCCTCGAAGCCAAGAAGGTCTATGCAGCACTCGAACATTTCAAGAACAGCGCTAAGCAGATTGATATACGCAGCCTTCTTATTTTCATCCGGTTCAGCAAGGATCTTCGTCTCATGATAGAAGGAATTAAAATCATTTGCCAGTCTGTAGGCAAAAGCACATACTTTATGAGGCGCACGTTCAGTAAAAGCCTCGTCTATCATCTGTGAGAAGCCCGCCATATCCCTGAAAACATTCTTTCCCGGTGCGCCGCACAAAAGCGCAGGATGAACTTCACCGAAACCTTTCATATCCCTGCTTACAGTGCCGCCCTGTTCCTTATAACGGGAGAGTATAGATTTAATACGTACTATAGTATAAAGAAGATAAGGACCCGTATCTCCCTCAAAGGCAGTAAACCTGTCTACATCAAAAACATAATCCTTTGATGCCTGGTTTGAAAGGTCTCCGTACTTTATGGCTGCAAGAGCTGTAATATCTGCCGTCTTCTTAGCCTCATCCTCCGGGATATCCTTATTTTCCTTTATCTTCTCAAACATCCGGTTCTCTATCTGGCCTAAAAGATACTCAAGCCTGAGCACTCCGCCGTCACGGGTCTTGAAAGGCGTGCCGTCTGAGCCGTTCATTGTACCGAAGCCTATGAATTCAAGGCTGGTTTCAGGCTTTGCAAGGCCGCACTTCTTTGCAGTCCTGAATACCTGTATAAAATGAAGTTCCTGACGCTTGTCAACCACATAGAGTATCGCATCGGGATCAAATTCCTTCTCACGATACTTAATAGTAGCCAGATCCGTTGTCTCATAATTGCTGGCTCCATCTGACTTAAGCACTATGCAGGGCGGATACTCCTTTTTATCGCTTTCCTCAGCGATATCCACCACCAGTGCACCTTCCGAAAGATATGCAAAACCGTCTGCTTTCATCTTATCCACCATTTCAGGGATCATGTCATCCACATCGGACTCTCCCATCCACAGGTCAAAAGAAACATCCAGCTTCTCATAATTCTTCTTAAGGTCTGCAACAGACACCTTCAGGATCTGCTTCCACAGTTCCCTGTAACCCTTCCTGCCTTCCTGCAGCTCCTTTGTATTCTGAAGAGCACGCTTTTTGTACTCTTCATCTTTTTTGCACTTTCCGCTGGCAACAGGATAAATCTCCTCAAGCTCCGATATTGAAAAAGACGGCTCTTCAGGGTACTCTCCGGAATAATTCTCATCGAAATAAACCAGCTCCGGCTTCCTTTCCTTCAGTTCCGTGATGATCTGTCCCATAGGCATTCCCCAGTCCCCCAGGTGCACATCACCTATGACCTTATGCCCTGCAAAACGTGAGATGCGCTTTATGCTCTCACCGATTATCGCAGGCCTCAGGTGTCCCACATGAAGGGGCTTTGCCACATTGGGTCCGCCGTAATCTATCACTATGGTCTGCTGCTTTTCAGGCTCTTCGAGACCAAATTTGTCACTTTCAAACATCCCGCCTGCATATTCTGTGATAAAAGCTTCCGATACCTTGAGATTGATAAACCCCGGTGCAACAGCTTCTGCTGAAGAAAAGACTTTTGATCCTTCCAGCTGCTTTACTACATCTCCGGCAATCATGATAGGCGCTTTATGAAAAAGCTTTGCCCCTGCCATAGCGCCGTTGCACTGATACTCGCAAAGATCCGGTCTGTTGCTTACAGTCACCCTTCCAAGGCTGCCGTCATAGCCGGCTGTCTCAAAAGCTTTTTTCATTTCATTTTCAAGTTTTACTATAAATTTTTCCATATTTTCCTTTCTGCCGTATCTGACCGGCATCCTCCTTATTAAGACTGCTTTCTTTTCTCTGACTCATTTTTCGAAAAGATGCAGCCGCAATAATCCTGTCTGTACAAGCCATATTCATGCGACAGTTCTATAGACCTCTGATACCCTCCCCTTTTCTTAAAATCCGAAGGCAGGAAATATGTCCCGAACTTTTCTGCAGCTTCTTTGCCTATATAATTTAACACAGATGCGTTTTTTAAGGGTGAGATCGTCAGTGTAGTTGTAAAACAATCAAAGCCGTTTTCCGCTGCATACCTGGCCGTTTCGTAGAGCCTCATTCTGAAACATTTCACACATCTCAGGCCGCCTTCCGGTTCATTCTCAAGCCCTCTCACGGCTTTCATAAACTCCTCCGGGAAATAGCCTCCCGGAACATACTGTATTATATCAGTTTCGGATTTGTTATATTCAGATATAAGTCTTTCCAGTTCATCTGCTCTTTTTTTGTGTTCATCGACATTTGTTATGTTTGGATTAAAGAAAAAGTCCGTAATATCAAAATACTGTCTCAGATATTCCAGACAGTAGCTTGAACAGGGGGCACAGCAGCTATGGAGCAAAAGTCGTCTACGCCTGCCCTTTTGCTGCATATCCCTTATGTATTCGTCTGTTCTTTTCTGGAAATTGTCTTTAGGAAGTGCCAGTATTTCTTCATCCGTCAGCAAACACATATCATTCACAATAACTGTTAATAAACTCTTCAGCGGGAACCGGCTTTGCATAATAGAAGCCCTGCACCTTCCGCACGCCTATGCTGCGCAGGAAATCCACATGCTCCTGGTTTTCCACACCTTCGCAGACCACATCCATGCCGATGCCCTTTATCATCTCCACCACCTTGCAGAGCACAACCCTGCTCTTTTCATTGTCCACAGATGCAGAGAAGAATATTCGGTCAATCTTTATTATATCAAAAGGAACATCCTTCAGCATATTAAGTGATGAATAGCCGGAACCGAAGTCATCCATATTGAGCTTGATACCGCACACTTTAAGTTTCTCAAGAACATTGAATATCCTGTCCTTCTCATCCTCAAAAACGGTCTCCGTAATTTCCAGTTCCACCAGTCCTTCCGGTATCTTGTACTTCCTGAGTATATCAACCACATTGTCAAGATAATCCGGGTTATGAAGCAGGACCCTGGACTGGTTTACCGAAACCGGATATACCATCTTGCCCTCTTTCTGAAGGGTGCACACCATCTGGCAGACAGTCTCCAGCATATAAAAATCCAGCATCTCTATGAAACCGTTCTTCTCAAACAGAGGAATGAACTCATCCGGTCTTACTATGGTTCCGTCAGATTTAACCCAGCGCACCAGAGCCTCACATCCGCAGACCGTATTTTTCTCTATATCCCACTTAGCCTGGAGATATACCTTAAACTCTCCCGAAGCAAGCGCATGCTGCATCTGTGATTCGATCAGGTTAGCCTTATGCATATTGGAAGCTATCTCTTCGGAATAAATGAGACGGTTATGCTTCTCATCTCCCCTGAGCATCCTTCTGGCCGCATTTGCCCTGTCTATCATTACATCAACATCTTTTTCATGCTTACGTACCTGATAGATGCCGAGCTTGAATTTAATGGGATACTTAATACCAACACCCCTGGCTGCAGCATTCACGGCCGCACGGAACGCCTCCAGCCTTCCGTCCATACCTGCATCATTTACCATCAGCGCCAGGAACTGGTCCGCATTCATTCTTACGCAGAGCTCCCTGGGGCCAAAGCAGCCCTCGAACTCCTTTACGCATGCCTTGAGAACTTTGTCAGCTTTCACATGACCATAGGCTTCATTTATATACCTGAAATTCGCTATATCAAAGCGGCAGATAACATAAGGCATTTCCTTATTATCATTCAGCAGGATCTGCGCAAACTCGTTAAAATAGTTCACATTCCTTCCTCCGGTAAGAGGATCCTCATATGCCAGTTTTTCAGCGGTGTCACTGGTTCTTCTTGCAATAAGCCAGACATACATTATCGCACCTACCATTATGCAGATGATAGTCAGGCATGTGGATACGCTTCTGTATACCATGGGCTGTACACCGCTTTCGATTACATTCGAATCATAACGTGTAACAAGATAAAGCCTGTATGAATCCAGAACCGGTGCATATGAAACCTGGAATTTGTATCCTTCGGAATCCCGCACCGTTATCCTGCCCTCTTCATCATTTGAGATTCCTCTGGTAAGATTCTGTATGGTCTGCCTCGATTTAATCTTGCCATCGGATTCATCGTTAAGCAGCTCCTGAACGGTATCACCTACAATACTGTCCTCCGAATCATAAACATTTATATCAGTGGCTGCTGCCATTTCCGTTCCTTCATCACCTGATACCGAATCAGCCGGAGCAGTATTTTTACCCGCTACAGGCATCCCGGTACTGGTGGCAATTATCTCGCCCTGCTTATTTACAACCATCAGATCCGCTTCTTTTATCTGTGAAGAGAAAGTCTCTCTTGCAAAAATCCTCTCCGTATCGACAGGCACAAATATAAAGCCCACACAGGCGCCCTCGATATGAACGGGTGCTATGGCAACCACATCAGAGTGATCAATGTGGGAAATAAGATCCCCCGCCTCAGTAACCATGGTCTCATCTTCTTCTATCTTATAAGCTTTGAAGTATTCAAAAAGATTCTCGTGAACTTCCGGATAGTATCTTTCGCCATCGAGATAAATGAAGCCGTCTCCGCCCACATAACCAATATGTACCTGTTCATCAATTGAAGCAAAACGCCCCTCTACGTCAAGCACATCATCAGTGGTATACATGGCTCCGTATGTTGACAATAAACGAGCCGCATTCCTGGCCGTCCCCGCTTCCCTGGAATAATAGCGTCCCAGTATAGCTGCGGACAAAATATGGTGTTCCTGGAAGTCATCAGATATTTCCTTGCGGTATGCAGATTCCATGGAAATGCTCATTGCGAGACTTAGTCCCACACTGAAAAGAAGCATTATCAATGCCGTGACAAGAATAGCCTTAACAGAACTGTCTTCCTTTATTCCTTTTTTTTCTTTTTTGTCCTTTTTTAACATCGTGTTGTCAGGAATAATCCCCCCAAAAAATACCCTCACAATTATACCATAATCACGTAGTGGCCGCAATCTTGCGAACCGCGCCGGAGTGTATTATTTTTGATTCACACGGATTGTTCTCACAATCAGATCATTTTCCGAAGCAGCTTTATTCCACGTCTGTACTCTTCATTCCCGAAGGTACTTCCCGAGTACGCCGCCTTTCTGAGAAGCCCCATTGCCTCACTGAGCTCCGCTGTCGTTATTGATGGTGCTTTTACATATACAGGCTTCCTTTTTTTCTTTCCAAAGGCCTGTCTTTTTTCAGTTTTCCCGTTTTCGACCCATTTTTGTATGAACAATTCCGTATCCCGGAGGGTCTGGTTCTTTTTGACAAACAGCCGTCTTCTGTAAAGACTTCTGGGAACTCGCTTATACCTTTCAAGCAAAGCCCCTGCGTAGTCGCCGTTTTTCAGCATTTTCCGGCTGTTTATAACAGGTTTCAGGTAACGGTACATATAAACCGTGATAAATACCGTCACCATTACCCCCAGTATCCAGCAGAAGGGCTTAAAAAGGAAATCCAGTGCTTTAAATGCTCCTCCGACCCTTCCGATGCCCGTGTTTGCAGTGTCTCCATCATCACTGTCACCATTGTTAACGGCATTTCTGGCAGTCTGGTAGAGTAGTCCCTCAAACAGTGTATATAAGCTCATCTGTGACGCACTGAGTTCATCGTCGCCTGAGGGCGGCGTCATCTCATAGGGTATCCAGCCATATCCGTCAAGATATACTTCAATCCAGGCATGCGCACTTGCATCCGTAACATCCACTTCCACTATTCCGGCATTTTCATAAGTCTCATTGCTTATCTGCCATTCCGAAACATCCCCTTCAACACCGTCTGAATCCATCACATCTTCATAGGAGATCACATACCCTTCCACATATCGTGTAGGGATCCCAAGACATCTTAAGAGCAGCGCTGATGATGATGCAAAATGCGCACAGAAACCTCTCTTCTGTACATTAAGGAAATATGTCACCACATCTTCGCCGGAAGGGGTTACCCCCGGTGACATTGTATAATCAAAATTATTCTTAAAATAAACCTCCAGATCCGAAACTGCATCAAGTCTTTCCTGCTGAGCTCTTTGGTAAGCAGCCTCATCATTTACATCCACATGGCTCCACCTGGATGCATCATATTCAATCCCCGCTTCCTCAAGAAATTCTTCCAGCTCTTCCCGCTGTTCATCCGGCACTGTCAGATAAGTGTCGTAAACATATTCTTCATATTCATCCGTTACATTCGGATTAGGCTGATACGATACCAGCATTTCATAAGGAACAAACAGAACCTCATAGCTGTCCCAGCCTGAGTCAGTAGAAAAATCCTTAATCTCTTCATCATCATCCAGCATTTCGAAGCTTTCATCATAGTTCTGCTGTGCGTACTCCGTTGTCTCTTCCGCGATCACATAACCGCACTTCGCCTTGTTGAAGGTTGCATAGTAGCTATAATACGGCCTGTAGTAATAATCATGCCCGGCATCAATATTCTCTATCCACATCTTTGAATATTCTCCGCCGGCAGGAAGATCAGGCTCAGGCACAGGTGCTTCATCCAGGCTGACATCATTAGAATACCCGTTAAAAGAATTATTCTCGTAATTAACCCCCGTATATGCCTTTAGATACACATTTCCCGTTGAATAGGGCACAAATCTGACATACATGTCAGTCTGGAAATCCGGTGCAACGTTTCCTATGCCGCCAAGTTTTCCTTTAGCCAGGCCGCCGGTTGCACGATACCTGTTTAACAATGACGTCAAGCCCTCCTGCACCGCGGTTTTTACATAGGCATCCGTCGTGTTCTTTACCTTATTTGAAACGTACTTGCTCCCCAGCTCGGAAAATATTCCGGACACCACCAGCAAAAATATAGTTGCTATCAGCAGGCTGTAACCTGCAATGGCAAGCATGCCGGAGCTGCTGGAAAGGTATACGTGACTGTGCTTTTCCGCTCCCCCCTTTGTCTTTTTCCTTGTACGGTCAAATTCCTCACCTTTAGCATTTTTGTAAGGAAGAGAAAAATGCCCCGAGCGTCTGAGCAGCGCCACTGTCACATACACAGTGATAAGCATCACCAGGTAGGGCACACCCGGCGTCATATCAATATAGAATACAGTCTGCAGCGGCAGGAATGTAAGCAGGAAAGTTGCCGGCAGATTCATATATCCTGATATGGCGATGTTAAGCAGTATCGAGAAAAACCATCCTATAAATATCATCGCATAGGACACGGTAACATACCTGTCCGTTATAAACTCTGTCGCTTCCCTGACAGAAAGCAGGGCAAAGAAATCACTGTACTTGTTATACAGCACGTTAACAAAAGCCTGATAACCGGAATTTATATACCAGTATGAAGATATGGAAAAAACTATAAACCCGGCAAATACTACGATATATCCGACATAAAAAGATATCTTATTGTAATACAGAAATGCCGAAAAGAACGCCAGCACAAAAAGCGCAAAGGCCACTATGGGCAGTGAGTACTGAAGTCCTACGGCAGACACAATGCCGCCCACTGTACCGTATGTAGCCATAAAAATAAGACACGCTCTGATAAAGCACAAAAAGAAGCGGTTGGATTTATTCCCTGTGCTGAAATCCCCCATAGTAAGCCCGAAACGATCAAGTTCTTCAGACCTCTGGGCCAGTTCTTTTTTCTTTGCGCCAAAAATCACAGCCATCCGACTCAATACTCCTCTATAATCTCCGGCATGATAATATTTCCCATGTGTACTCTTATAACTCCCGGCATATCCGGATACTGTCTGCAGAAAATATCATATACCTGTGACGAAACGCCGCTCTTAAGTCCGCTGTAAACATCATATATCCTGTAAAGCACTGTATCAAGTTCCTCGGGACTCGCCACCTTCTGCAGTTCTATATAATCACCTGTATCCCCGGCAAGGGCTACCCGGAATGTTTCTTTTCTCTTCAGCAGTTCCTTCCCGCAGGCGTAGAATACCTCAATATCATCCTTAAGGAAATCATATTCAAATTCCGGAAGCACCACATAATAAAGATCCTTTGTCCGGTCATATTCCTTTACCATGATCTCATCTTTCCTTGCTGAGATCTTCCAGTGGATGTCCCTGAGCCTGTCACCATTCCTGTACTCACGGACCTCTTTTATATCCGTAGTAAGATCCCCGTCCCCCGTTGACACAGCTTCATCAGACGGGATACTTACCTTGGTGAACCTCAAAGGCGGAAGCTGCCTATCCGCAGGCATGACAGGAAGCTCAATGATCTTTTCATAGGGGTAAGTAAACGTGCAGATATGAAGGAAATCAGTTACCGACAGTGAAGAAAAGACGACCCGGATCATCCCCGGCATTGAGGTTTCTATGGGAATGCGCACTTCCTTAACCCGCCTTGCTTCCGCCGGCATAACAACCTCATTTTCAAAACTCCCCATCAGCGAATTTCCCAGAGAAAAATCAACCCTGCAATTAAGCAGCGGAATAATGGTAGGATTACTGAGCTTTATTGAAAGATTAACAGGCTGGGTTACGCTGATCTCACCTGTTTTGTCCATACACGCATCCGGATCAAGCCGCTCCGCACACATCAGCGTGATAAAAACAGAAACAGGAACAAGAATGATCATCAGAAGCAACAGCACAGCAATAAGCGGCTGTCTGTAAAAAACAGCTCCCAGAACAAACAGAAGTATCGTCATGATATAAGAAATGATATAAAGCGGATGATATGTTCTGTACATTTATATTAAATCCGATGTATTTTCAACTTATCCTTGGGACTTCCACCTGACCCAGTACCCGTTTCAAAGCTTCCTCCGTGCTTATTCCGGAAGCCTTTGCCTGACCTCCGAGACGCACTCTGTGGCCTGCCACAGCCTGCCAAACATCATGCACGTCCTCCGGGATCACATAATTTCTGTCCTGGACATAGGCATATGCTTTAGCCATCTTCAGCACGGCTATGCTTCCCCGCGGTGAAAGACCAAGGGCAAAGTACATAGGATCCCTGGTAGTTTCCGCCAGTCTTACAATATATTCATAAATAACATCTGAAACATAAACTTCCCTCACCTCAGCCTGCATGAAAATGATCTTCTCGGTATCCGCAACTGCATTTACACGGGAAAGGGTCACCGATGAATCCCCCTTCAGTACTGCTAAGGCATTCTCAAAATCAGGATACCCCATGGTAAGACAGATCATAAATCTGTCCAGCTGGGATTCCGGCAGTTTCTGAGTGCCCGAAGATCCAAAGGGATTATCGGTTGCAAGTACAAAAAAAGGCTCCGGCATATATCTGGTCACGCCTTCAACAGTCGCGTGCCTTTCTTCCATAACCTCAAGAAGTGCAGATTGTGTTTTTGGGGATGTCCTGTTTATCTCATCAGCAAGAAACAGATTTGTATAGATACTGCCGGGCTGAAATCTGAATTCACCGGCATTCTTATCATAAAGATTAAATCCCAGCAGATCACTGGGCATTACATCAGGAGTAAACTGTACTCTCCTGTAGGCAAGAGAAAGCGCTTTTGAAAAAGCCACAGCCAGCGTAGTCTTGCCCACCCCCGGTATATCCTCCAGAAGTACATGTCCGCCGGCAAGTATGGCACACAGCGTAAGCTTTATCACCTCATCTTTTCCGTGTATAACCTTCTTAACCTCGTCAATTATCTGATCCGACACTGTTGCCATGTATTTTTCTCCTTATAAATTATCTTCTTTTAGGAGGTGATATCTCCTTCGGTTCCTCAGGACGCACGGGTATGCCGAATATCAGCTTCCTGGCATCTTCCAGCAAAAGGGGTCTGCCCCAAAGAAATCCCTGTATATAGTCGCATCCCAGGTCTTCAAGAACCTGACGCTGGTACTCTTCCTCTACGCCCTCCGATATAACAGCAAAATTCATTATCTGGCTCAGAGAAATAATAGCAGCTATGAAGGACTC
>JAILDD010000003.1 GCA_024689605.1 Lachnospiraceae bacterium | reverse complement strand
TCAATTGTGTCCGTATGAGTGAAATCATAGGGAAGGCCCTGCTTCTCAGCCTCAGCCCTTATACAGTTGGTATCAAACTTTGCATTGTGAGCAACCAGCACGCAGCCTTCACAGAATTTAAGGAACTGCGGCAGAACTTCTTCTATATTCGGTGCCCCTATGAGCATGTCGTCGGTTATGCTGGTAAGACCTGATATCTCCTGGGTCAGGGGTTCGTGAGGATCCACAAAGGTCGAAAACCTGTCGGTTATCTCGCCGTGCTCTACCTTTACTGCACCGAACTCAATGAGCTTGCACTTTCCCGGCACGACGCCGGTGGTCTCCAGGTCGAATACCACAAAGCTTCCGTCAAAGTCCTGGCCCTTCTCGTTGATTACAGCATTCAGGGTATCATCCACGATATAGGCATTGCAGCCGTAAAGTATCTTTATCTTTCCGTCCAGTGCAGCAGCATCAGGGAATGACTGTACCCCGCCGTTATCCGTTATTGCAATGGCCTTATGCCCGAACCGTACAGCAGTACCTACCAGGTCCTTTACGGAAACACAGCCATCCATGTCGCTCATCTTGGTATGGGCATGCAGCTCCACCCTTTTCAGTGAATTGTAGTCCTCCCTTTTTTCACGGAAGTCATCCACCTTTTTGATTCCCACAGGACGCAGCACTTCAATCTCCTTATCGAAGTCATCAAAAGCAGCCACGCCTTTTACCCTGATAAAATCACCCACCTTAAGGATACCTAAAAGTTCCTTGCCCAGCTCCTGGGACTGGAAGAACTTCATCCTGACGGTATCAGTAAAGTCCGTTAATGTATACTTTATTATCTTGCTTCCGCCCTTTGTGTCACGGTCCTCCACTGCGGTTATCTGGCCGTGCACCACTACATCACCGATTGCATCGGTAATATTTTCCATGGCAATGACTTCGCCTTCGAAATCATTTCCCATTATCACATCATCAGGCGCTCCCGGGGCCTTCAGGCTCTTTCCGTACCAGGATTCTCCGCCTTTCCTGCCCTTCTTCCCGCCGAATGATGACCGGGATTTTTCCCACTTGCCGGACCACTCCTTTTTTTCAGCCTTATCAGTCTTAGGTTCAGATGGCTTATTTTCTGCTGTTTTGGGAGAGCTTTCCTTCCGGGCAGCTTCTGCACCGCCTTCACTTCCCCGTTCAGCCTCGGGAAGCCCTGCCGGTTTTTCTGATTTTTTACCGGCATTATCCAGGACATCATCCAGGGTCATGAAAGGCTCGTCGTCAGAATTTTCCACAGCAACCCCAGAGGACGTTTCTTCTGCAGAGGCACTGTTCTTTTCCATCTCCCTTGAAAAAGCGGCAACCTTGTTCATCACCCGGTTCCTGCTTTCTATGGTATATACGCTTTCCTCGCTCTCGCAGTAATCCACCTCTGTCTCGGCATTCATATGGAAGCGGCCGTTGAATGTATCGTCAAATATCCTGAGTATGGTCTGTTCTTTGTCCTTGGCAGCAAAGGTATCCGGCAGCACGAGCTTTATAACCCCGTCCTCCACGGAGATCTTAGCCTTTTTCATAACGCTGTATATTATGCGGTCATAGTTCTTTATTTCCAGCAGCATGCTGTCATAGTAGTGATCCAGAAGATAATTGATATCGTACCTGTCCGACAGATGGTAGTCCTCATGTATCTCCACGCTGTAGCCTGCGGGGCCAAAGACTGCCTCCTCCAGCTCCTTTTCCAGATCATAGACAAGAGCCTTGCGTATGGGCTTGTTATGGCTCAGGTCGATACGCATCAGCCCCCTGCTCTTAATGCACAGGATCTGTTCCACCGTCACCGAGGAAAACTTTGAATATAATTCCGGATCTATTGCCGCATTTTCAAATATTTCACTAAAAAGATTTGACATTCTATTCTTCCCAATTTTCAAGCTCTGTCCTTAGGACATCCAGAAGCTCTGCCTCCGGAATCTTCTTTATGATCTCGCCGTGCTTTATAAGAAGCCCCACGCCGTCGCCTCCGGCAATTCCTATATCAGCTTCCTTTGCCTCGCCGGGTCCGTTTACCACGCAGCCCATAACTGCCACCTTTATGTTCAGGTTCCTGTTTTTAGTCACTTCCCGGACCATATCCTCAACCTTTTCCGCAAGACCTATAAGGTCGATCTTGGTACGGCCGCAGGTCGGGCAGCTCACCACTTCCACGCCGCCGGTCCTGAGTCCCAGGCACTTGAGTATTTCCTTTGCTGACCTTACCTCAAGTATGGGATCCCCGGTAAGTGAAACCCTGATGGTATCGCCTATGCCCTCGTTAAGTATTATGCCTAAGCCTACGGAGCTTTTGATATTGCCCCTCATCACTGTTCCGGCCTCCGTGATTCCCACATGAAGGGGATATGCCGTTTTGCCGGCTATAAGCTCATGGGCCTTTACGCACATCATGACATCCGACGACTTTATGCTTATCACTATATTGTCGTATCCCGCTTCCTCGATCATGTGCACCTTGTCAAGGGCACTTTCCACTATTCCATCAGCGGTAACGCCGTGGTATTTGTCCACCAGCTCTGTCTCAAGGGATCCGGAATTAACCCCAACGCGTATAGGGATGTTTCTTTCCTTTGCTGCCTTTACCACTTCTTTCAGCTTTTCCTGACCGCCGATGTTTCCGGGATTGATCCTTATCTTGTCGGCGCCGTTTTCTATCGCAGCCAGAGCCATAAGGTAATTGAAATGTATATCTGCTACCAGCGGGATATGTATCTGCTTCTTTATCTCCGGGATAGCCTTTGCCGCATCCATGTCCGGCACTGTGCAGCGGATGATCTCGCACCCCTCAGCCTCCAGGGCAAGGATCTGCTCCACAGTTTTCTTTGCATCCTGTGTCGGCGTATTTGTCATCGACTGTATCAGAATGGGATTGCCCCCTCCTATTACCCTGTCGCCTATATGTATGATTTTTGTCTCATCTCTGTACATCAGTACTCCTCTCTGCACTAAAGCATTTTACTCTTTAGTATGCCCTCAGCAGCAAGTGCTTCGGGCTGTCCTGAATAGCTAAGTCTGCTCAACATATTGTTATGGTCTGCAGCGTCATGTATAAATATACCACCCGCTTGGGGTTACATAAAGTATCCAAAATAACAAAAAAAGTGCCGGAAAATTCTCTCAGATTTTACTTGACAATTTTTCGGTATAAAGTTCGTTCCAGTCATAGCTTATTACAAATCCGGTTTTTCCTGTTGCATCCGATACAGCATTTTTTATAAGCAGGGTTGAAAGTACTGTAAAAGATCCGGCGAAGATATGGTAATCCAGAAAATCTGCAGAATATATTGCCTCAAGGGTACCATAGACATTTGCTGCACCTTTTATAAATCCGTAAACAGTTACTCCCCCCGCCTTTAATCCGGCAGCCGTCATATCTGCTATGCTTCCCCAGATGAGCACATTTGATAAAAGACTGCCCATGGCAGCCATGATCCGCATAAGGCTTCTTTTATCCTGAATGCTTTTCAGGTTATCCAGAAGCTCCCTCGCATTTGAAAAACGTTCATCCGGTGCAGCAGCCGTACATTTCTTTATAAGACCGTAGTCTTTCTTATCCGCAACCGCAGCACATGCATTCAGACAGTTTTCCATGCCGCATCTTACCGGATCAAGCCCCGTCAGCATATAGGAATAAAGCATCCCTAATGCATGCACATCAGCCTCCCGGCCTATGCTTCTGCAGGTAAACTGTTCCGGGGCCGCATACCCCGGCGTCCCGGACATAAGTTCAGCCTCTGCACTGCCATAGCCGAAAAGCGCTGTACCCATATCCACAAGACGTATGCCGCCGTCTTTTGTCACAATGAAATTCTCAGGCTTTATATCCCTGTAGATAACCTGGGGCCGGCTTTCATGCAGATAAGCGATAATATCCGTAACCTTCATCATAAGGCCGAGCGCATCATCCTGCTTCAGTGGAAACCGGGATTTAAGGTATGCCGAAAGAGTCTCCCCTTCAACATACTCCATGATCTCTGCAGTATAATCAGCACCTTCCGCCAGATCTACAAGATAAGGCAGACGCCTGTCTGATAGAGATGCCAGTCTGGAAGCTTCTTCACGCAGCGCCATACGTTCCCTGCATTCCCTGTCTCCAAGAGCAAACTTCACCGCATTGTACTGATGAAGCTTTTCATCCTCTGCAAGGTAAACAACGCCCTCACCGCCCTCTGCGATCTTCCTTATTATCCTGAATTTTCCTATAGAGGTGTTCCTGTTCATATCATTTTTACCCGTCAAATTCAAAATCCGATATATACTGCTGACATATTATCGTTTTCACCCGAGTTCTGCAGCAGCTTTCCAATGGTCTTCAGTGTGCGGTCCGCACTTTTTGCGCAGTCTATGCGTCCCGGAAGAAGCGGTCCGCTTATCCGTTCTTCCGCAAGATACTTCCCTATTCCGTCTGTTGTGAGCATAACTGCAGTATTCTTCTTTATCCTTCCGCTTTTTGACATGGGATAATAGAATCTTCCGCAGCCTACACACTTTGTCAGGATGATGTCCTTTTTCCCCGGGGATGTAATAAACTTAAGTTTTCTGTCCAGTACCGCTCCCGGTGAATCCCCCAGCCATAAAACAATATATCTTTTCCTATAGGCTATGAGCATCGTGAAAGTAGCCGCAAGTTTCTTTCCGTTCTCACCGCCCTTTTTTTTCAGTTCCTCATGTATGCTGAAAATCTTCCTGCCGGCCGAACGTTCTATTTTAGAAAAAGAATCTGTCCGCCTGGCTATATTAATAAGTTCCTCATAAAACCAGGCACTCATTTTTTCCGCCACATAGCCGCCGGCATATTCACCGTCATCCATTCCGCCGCAGCCATCGCTTACAAGAGCCATTACCAGCTCTCCTTTTTTCGTTGTCACCTTGTGCAGGGCAACTGAATCCTGATTGCAGGCCCTTCCGCCCCTGTCATAATAAATTGAATAAAACATGGACAATACGCCTCCTGAAACAAGTATGAAAATTTTACAGAAATCCGCGCACAGTCAGTGCATTAAGACACTTGTATAGAAATATAATGAAAAATAAAAATATTG
>JAILDD010000254.1 GCA_024689605.1 Lachnospiraceae bacterium | reverse complement strand
GTGATAGCGGCTGCAAGAGATGCACAGATACACAGTGACATCATACAGCGTGAGAATGGCTATGACCACAAGATGATAGAGGGCGGAAATGATTTTTCCGGCGGACAGAGACAGAGGATGGAAATAGCAAGGGTACTTGCCCAGGATCCCACCATAGTGATACTGGATGAAGCCACATCAGCTCTTGATGCAAAGACAGAATATGATGTGGTCAATGCCATACGTGACAGGGGCATTACCTGCATAGTGATCGCACATAGGCTGAGCACCATCAGGGACTGTGACGAGATCATTGTCCTGGATAAGGGAAAAGTCGTTGAGAGGGGCAGGCATGAAGAACTTTACGCAAAGGGCGGATTATATAAAGAACTGGTACTGAGTGAGTAGCGCATGGGATGGTTTGACGATCAGATAAGATCAAGAAAACAGAATGACAGACAGGATTTTGACAAGTCCTTTATGAAGATAGCGGCCGCAGTCACAGGGGATAAGTCTGCCCTGAATAATACGGACGACGCCATGGTGCAGAGTGCGGTCAATGATATTATGCGCTATTACCACATCCCGCCCAGGGAGATACCGTCCAGGATCCGTACCATAGAGGATCAGCTGGAATATGTGCTTCATCCGTCGGGGGTAATGTACCGGAGAGTGGAGCTTAAAAAAGGGTGGCATAAAGATGCCTACGGTGCAATGCTCGGTTTCAGAAAGCCTGACAATGCACCGGTGGCGCTGATGCCCTTCGGACTTACACATTACAGGTATTTTGACCCGGCAAAAAACAGCTATGTGGTCATTAATGCAAAGAATGAGAATGAATTTGAAACGGACGCTTTTGCTTTCTACAGGCCTTTTTCGTTAAAGAAGCTTGGGATCATTGACCTGCTCAAATATATCGTGGGCGTGCTGGAGCCTGCCGATTATGTGATGATAACGCTTGCAACGCTTGTGGTAACCCTTGTTGGTATGCTGACTCCTAAGATAAGTCTTTTTCTTTTCAGTGAAGTAATAGATGCTAAAGACATATCCCTGCTAATTTCCACAGGAATCTTTATGCTGTTTGCATCCATAGGTTCTATGATGTTTTCATCTGCCAGGACATTGATACACACAAGGATCGACACTAAGATGAGCATATCCGTGGAAGCCGCTACCATGATGAGGATACTCTCTCTGCCTGCAGGCTTCTTTAAGGACTACAGTTCGGGCGAACTGTCATCCAGGTCATCCTATGTAAATTCGCTCTGTAATACACTGGTGTCTGTAATACTTAATACCGGACTCAGTTCCATCTTCTCCCTGCTTTATATTACCCAGATATTTGAATATGCACCGGGACTGGTGGTACCGTCCATAACCATCACGCTTATTACCGTGACTTTCACAGTTGTCTCTTCATTGCTGCAGATGCGACTCAGCAAGAAGTCAATGCTTTTGGGATCAAAGGAAAGCGGCTTAAGCTACGCTGAAGTAACCGGCATACAGAAGATAAAGCTGTCCGGTGCGGAGATGAGGGCTTTCTCCAGATGGGGCGACCTGTATGCGGAGTGTGCTGAGCTGGATTACAACCCGCCTCTTTTTATAAAAATGAACGGAGTCATCAGTTCTGCAATATCCATAGCCGGAACGATAATCATCTATAATGCGGCGATCATAAGCCATGTAAATGTCGCGGAATACTATGCGTTCAATGCTGCATATGGAATGGTGTCGGGGGCTTTCATGTCACTCTTTAGCCTTGCGCTAACGGCGGCCAATATCAAGCCTATCTTTGACATGGCGGAGCCAATACTTAAGACAGAGCCTGAGATTTCTGAAAATAAGGAAGTCCTGAACAAAATATCAGGCGGCATAGAAATAAACAACCTGACTTTTAAATACAAGGAAAATTCCCCCGTCATACTTGATGACATTTCATTAAAGATAAAACCCGGCCAGTACGTGGCCATAGTGGGAAAGACAGGCTGCGGCAAATCAACATTGGTAAGGCTTCTGCTTGGGTTTGAAAAACCTACAAAAGGCGGAATCTATTATGACGGAAAGGATATTAATTCCGTGGACCTTAAGTCCCTGCGTAAGCATATCGGTGTAGTGACACAGAACGGAAGGCTTTTCCAGGGTGATGTATTTTCAAATATTGTTATTGCGGCACCGCACATGACTCTTAAGGATGCATGGGAAGCTGCCGTGATCGCCGGTATTGCCGACGATATCAGAAATATGCCAATGGGTATGAACACACTTATATCAGAGGGAAGCGGCGGCATATCCGGCGGACAGAAGCAGAGGCTCATGATAGCAAGGGCTGTTGCTCCGAAGCCCAGGCTGCTCATTTTTGATGAGGCTACTTCAGCACTGGACAACATTACCCAGAAGAAAGTATCGGAAGCCCTTGACGGAATGAAGTGCACAAGGATAGTGATAGCCCACAGGCTTTCTACCATAAAGCAGTGTGACCGTATCCTTGTTTTTGACGGTGGACACATAGTGGAAGACGGAACCTATGACAAGCTGGTGGAAAAAAAGGGATTTTTTGCAGACCTGATCGAGAGGCAGAGGGTGGATGTGTAATTGACTAAAACTTCCCACATGTCGTTCTAACTGGTTCAGTGAGTGAGAAGTTTTGATAAATTACAGCTAATTTAAAAAAGAGGAGGAACATTTTATGGAGATAAAGTGGGATCTTAACGGAAAAGATTTGAATATCGGACTCAGCGGAAAGCTGGATACCCTAAGCGCCATGGGGCTTGATGACAGATTTGCGGATCTGCCGGCAGAGGTCATCAATATATATTTTGACTTAAGCGGCCTGGAGTATATTGCATCCGCAGGTTTAAGAGTCCTTTACTGGGCTCAGGAATATACAGAGGATAAGGGTGGAAAGATGGTAGTCAGAAACGTATCATCTGAAGTTCTTGAGATTCTGGAGACCACGGGATTCAGGGACTACATAAATATAGAGTGAGTCTATGAAGAAAAGGGGCGCGTCGCTGTCAGTAAAATTTATAGCAGGCTTTGTGGTGCTGGTGATGATCATAAGCATAATCAGCATCTGCTATGGTTTTGACAAATACAAGGTCAGCGTAGAGCAGAGCTATAACGATAACGGCTATCAGATAGCGCGGATAGTAAGGACCATAATAACTGATGAAGAAATAGTGCACTATGCGGGATTTGTAAAAGGCGATATCGATAAGGAAGCCTGTGCAAAAGAGGCGGCAACGGAAAGATATCTGGAGATAGAGGAAGAACTTTCGCAGCTCAGAGAAGCAACGGGAGCAAATGATATCTATGTAGGCTATATCGACCTGGATGAACTGCATTCTTATCAGGGAACAAAAGAGGGGTGGTTTCCCCTCAGGTATATGTTTGATGTGTATGAAAAAACTGAGCTTAAATATACCCTGGGCGATGCCAGCGCCATTAATCCCGAGTTCATAAAAGACTGCGAAGATATCATGATAATAGGTGAGCGTCCGACGAACCATTTTGTATCGAAGAGTGAGTATGGTTATAACACATCGGCGCTGATGCCTGTGCTGATCGATGGCGAAGTGGTTGCCATCATAGATGTGGAGATTCCCATGGCCACATTGCAGGCAGAGATATATAAACATATATCGGATACGGTGTTTACCATAGTAGCTGTGATCGTTGTTTTCATGGCGGCTTACATATTCTGGTTCCACCGAAAGGTAATAGCTCCTATCATGCAGGTTTCATCAGAAGCAGAGGCCTTTACACTTGAGATAGCCCAGGATTCTGAAGATATAGGATACACCCTGTCGGATAAGCTGCTGAATATACGGACAGGTGACGAGATAGAACTTTTGGCCAAGTCTGTCTATAACATGGAAAAAAATATAGACGAAGCCACCAGGGATCTGATCAGGGTAACTAAAGAATCTGAAAGGGAAAAAGCAGAGCTTGGTATAGCAAACAAGATACAAAAGGATATTCTGCACACGGTTTATCCCGCTTTTCCCGACAGGCATGAATTTGACATATCTGCTTCAATGACGCCTGCAAGAATGGTTGGCGGAGACTTTTACGATTATTTTTTCATAGACGAGTCTCATTTGGTAATGATCATAGCTGATGTTACCGGCAAGGGAATCCCTGCTGCGTTGTTCATGATCATAGCAAAGACGATGATTAAGAACAGAGCCATGTCCGGAGGGCTTCCATCAGAGATACTCTTTGATGCAAATAACCAGCTGCACGAGGGCAATGATTCAAAGATGTTCGTAACCGTGTGGCTGGGAATCCTGGACATAAATACTGGCGTGCTGCGGTCTGCCAATGCCGGCCATGAATATCCCATAATTATGGGGCAGGATAAAGAGTACAGATTGGTAAAGGATCGTCATGGACTGGTGATGGGACTCAGGCAGAATATAAAATATACGGATACAAAGACAGTTCTTTCACCTGGCGACACGGTATTTGTATATACCGATGGGGTGCCTGATGCGGGAAGTGCAGAGGGAGAATCCTTCGGAATGCAGAGGCTTATTGATGTACTGAATTCATGTAAGGAGAAAACCGTACCGGATACACTGAACTCAGTGCTTGATGCCGTAAGGGGTTATTCGGATATTGATTCGCAGTTTGACGATATCACGATGCTCTGTGTCTGCTATATGGGTGATGAAGTCGGTAAATATAAAGAAATTACTCTTCAGGCTGTTATAGAGAATGCGCCGGTGGCAATGGAATTCTTAGAGAATGAATTAAGGCGAGTAAGATGCGGGGATAAATTAAACAGACGAATTGTTCTGGCCATGGAAGAAATTTTCGTGAATGTTGTTTCATATGCATACGGTGAAGGTACAGGGGATGTGAATCTGAAAGTAAGCTATCCGGTACACAATACGGTGCAGATAGAAGTTACGGACAGTGGAGTGAAGTACAATCCATTAACAAAACCGGATCCCGATACTAAGAGTCCTCTCAGAAAGAGAGGCAAGGGCGGTATGGGTATATTCCTTGCAAAAAATATAATGGATGAAATGGATTATGAATATAAGGACGGCTGCAATCATTTGATTATGCGAAAGAAGTATGTGCTGTAGAAAACTACTGTAACTGCAGGTGCAGCGAAAGGGGGAAACGTGGAAGAAAAACTTGGATTTGAGGACCTTGGGCAGCAGGGGATAAATGTAGAGGAAGGCATAGGCTTTACTGGAAGTCGGGAAAAATATCTTGCTGCATTGCAGAGGTTTTATAGAAGGGCCGAAAAGAATATTGAGTCCATCAGGGATGAATCATCATCAAAAAATGGCGATGAACTGACGATAACCGTTCACGCCCTTAAGAGCAATGCCAGGATGATAGGTGCGGACAGGCTCGGTTCAATTGCTGAAGAGATGGAACTTTCCGGCAAGGCAGGGGAGTACGATAAGCAGTTTTCCCTGACAGAAGGCCTGACAGCCGAGTACCGGAAGGTGTTGGATATTATAAAGCCTTATGGAGAAATGCAGGAGGTTCATCCCGCGTCCGAGATTTCAGCGGATGAAGCATCTAAGGCTGGAAAAGCACTGATAGATGCCCTGGAGGATTATGATGATGAAGCAGCATTAGAGCAGCTGCATATCCTGATGCATTATCCTTTCAGATTTACTCTCATAAATGTGCTTAAAAACGCAGAAGCAGATATTAAGGATTTTGAATATACTGAAGCTTTGCTGAAAGCAAGGAGAGTAGTGAGCCAGATAGAGGATTAATGATTGTAACAGTTGAGCGCCTATTGGTTATTCCGGTTATGACAGCCCACAAAAAAAAATATTTTGCGAATGAATGGCTGTCCTTAATTGCAACAAATGGTTTGTTTTTATCAGGTTGTTTAGATAATTAAGAAGATAAACGTATATGTTATACATGGTATATAACAGTAGTAATGGAAGAGATTTAGAGAGGGGGAAGAAATGTCAGATTTAGTTGATATCAAATTGATAATTGATAAGGATTGGCCTAAGCTTACGGTTTATATCAAAGGCAATGAGCGTAATGAAGATGTGGAGGGAATCATTGCGGCTGTTCAGGCATACTCTGAAAAAAAAGTGCCGATGATACAGGCCTATTTTAAGGGCTGTCTGGTAATGCTTCCCCAGAGAAAGATAGTCAGGTTTTATGTGGATAACCGGAAGGTGATGGCTCAGACTGCTGAGCGTGTTTATGAAACAAAAAAGGCTTTGTATGAGATAGAGGAAATTCTCGACAAGAAAAAATTTGTACGAATATCCCAGTCAGAAAATATAAACATCAAGAGAGTAAAGAATTTTGATTTTTCAGTGACTGGGACAATAGGCCTGGAACTGGAAAACGGAGATATCACCTGGGTATCAAGAAGAAGGATCAAGGATGTGCGTGCACTGCTTGCCGGAGGGAAGGCAGAGGTAAATACAGGAGGAACTTCTGCGGGAAATGCTGAAGAAAACACCTGAAGACGCTAAGCGGTTCACTAAATCTTACTATCATTTGTCGGTCCAAAAGATGTTATGGTTTGTTGTTATAAATTAAAAGTACTTCAACGACCACTTGCGCATCAAAACTGACCGACCACACAGGATTTGTAGAAAAGTTTTTTTGAGGCTGATATAGTAAAGCTATCGAAGCAAGGAACCCGGAAAGATTCAAAAACTGGGACAAAAACAAAAAATGGAGGTTACGGATATGACAGATATGAATAAGAAAATGGACGACAGCGTAATGGCACAGGCAAGCGGCGGAACAGGCGAGCAGCTCACACAGTTTGACGAATACGGTATCGTTTTAGCTAAGACAGATGAGGGATATCTGGTACAGCTTGATAATGGCGAAGAGATAACTGTAGTTTACGAAGGAAAGCACATAATTCCCAACGGTGCAAGAGTAGGCCTCATAATGCTGGATGGAGGCTGGGAAATGGAAGATATAGGCTGCTTCTGATGAAGGAATTAGTATTAAGAAAGTGAGGAATCAAAAATGGAGAAAATAAAAAGCAGTTCAGGAAAAATGGCTAAATTTGCAGGGGTTCTTGGAGTATTTGCAATAGTTTGTGCAGCTCTTTGCATCATAGGTGCCGTTATGGGATTCGCTATGAACGGTTTCATCAATCAGTATTATGCAGATCCTGAGAAGCTGCAGGCAGCAGCAGGTTCGCTGAATGCAGATATGGGAATATTCAACATACTTCCTTTTGATGCTATCAGGGATGCCGGAAACTATGGTATATATTTTGGACTTCAGTTATTATGTGTAGCGGTCATCTGTGGAGTATACGTTTATCTGTTCTTCACACTGAAGAAGGTTCTTTCAAATATCGGAGAAGCCGGTGCTGCATTTGCAGAGTCAGAGTCCGGTAAGTACAAGGTAAACTTCATTATTATCACCGTTATCTTCGTATTATTCAAAGGACTGGCTGTAGGTGCGATTGTGGGACTGATCCTGTTTGGACTGTACAATGTATCTTTGGCTGTAACAAAAAAATAACGAGCTGAATAAAACGATATCTAAAAAGCTCCACCTGTGATGTTTACTAATCACAAGGTGGAGCTTTTGGGTTTATTTTATTATAGTCAAAGTGGTCTGACTCTGTTTAATTATGTGATAGAATTATATTGTAAAATATCTTTTTTGGGGAAGATAGAGATGTCACTAGGTATAGTTTTCAGCGGAGGCGGAACCTGCGGTGTCTATCAGCTGGGGTTCTGGAAAGCGTTTCGGGAATCAGGTCTTGAAAAAAAGGTAAAGGCAGTGAGCGGTTCATCTGTCGGTACACTTAATGCGCTTCTGTATGCTAACGGTGACCTGGGGCTGGCACTGGATATCTGGACGAACCTCAAGACTGCCGATCTTTTCCACATGCATGACGGCATGACCGGCATGGGCATTTTTTCCCAGGATGGGTATGGAGCGTTTATTGATCGTCTGGAATACAACTGGGAGAACACAAGAAAAGGTATTCCGATTTATGCCTGCGTATCATCGTTGGGTAAAAAAGGCGAGCCTCTGGATAACGTAGATATGATAAAACGTCTGGGAGGGAAGCCGGAGTACATTCTTTTAAATAGAAGGAAATTTAAGTCTATGAAAAGGGTCGCCCTGGCCTCCACCGCCATTCCTTATGTATATCCACGCAGACTTGTTGGCAGTCAGATCTGCATAGATGGTGATTTCTCCGATAAGACACCTTATAAACCTCTTATAGCTCGGGGCTGTGACAAGGTGATCATACTGCACCTGAATACGGTTGAAGAATCTTCCCACAGACAGGCAGAGTATGACGGCGAGACCATTCCGGAAAGTGACGCAGGTCTGTATCACTTATATCCGAAAGAAACCCTCGGATTTATACTGGCTGTATCGGATGATATCATAGCTGGCCGGCTGAAACGCGGCTACGAAGAGGGACAGGAGTTTTTAGAGAAATATCAGTCTCTGCTGTAATCTGGTTTTTTAAATGGTCCTACCGGGAATTATGCCGTTTAGAACTGAAAAAAGAGCTATCGTGAAAAACATTTTCGCAGACTTGAAGGGAAAATATTTAGTATGGAAAAGAAAAATGTAAGAAAACACTCATTATGTGAAAAAAACGCTGTGATTGCAATGATACTGACGGTTCCGTTGGGATTTCTTACTCAAATTGCGGCACAGATACCGGGAGCTGCAGGCGCACTTATAGTTTCCGCACTGTCCATAGTTCTTTTGATCATTTACAATAAATGGTTTTCGCCTGAATTCGATGGCGTATTTAAGGCTCGCGTTCCGGTAAAAGAGATTCTTGCGGTATCATCAACGATGATAATCCTCATTGTGGGATGCATAATCATAAACGCTGTGTACTCGGGAATTGTTTTCAGGCCATCGTTAACATTCCTGTGTCTTGCACTTATGGCAGGCATCAGTGAAGAAACCATTTTCAGGGCAATGCTTATTCCTATAGGAATGAGATATCTGAAAGGTAGCAACAGAGCTTTGACAGCGGTTATTATCTCGTCTGCCATTTTTGGACCGATCCACATGATGAATATAATAGTTGGTGCAGATCCGCTTATGACAATACTGCAGGCTTTCATGGCAACCTGTGGAGGTGTTGTTCTTGCAGGAATATATCTGAGGACAGGATCTGTAATACCCGGTATGATCGCTCATGCTATATATGACTTTATCAATTTTGTCACCGATCCAACCATAAATGATTCAGGCGTTGTGGTTTCCGATGGTGGAAATGCCGGTATTTCGTATTATGCGCTTCTCATAGTCCTGTCGGTGGCTCTCCTTGTTGCAGGTATCTGCCTGATCAGAAAGGCTAAACGGGAAGCAATCGGGAAGATATGGCAGACCAAGTGGAACTTATAATTTCTATTACAGTTTCACTGAGGATTTAATTTTTTTATACGAGAGCTGACGGATAATGGAAAAGATAATATGACAAGAGGTCTACTTGTGGAGGGAAGAAAATGTTTTTCAGTGAAAAGTATCCTGAGATAATGGCGTCGATAGAGGAAAAATTAAAGACACAGGTTGAAAACAGGGGCCTCGATTTTGAAACTGTGAGAAAAGATGTTGAAGACGGACTGAAGTATGAGCTTGAATTCTACGGAATTGCGGGCTTTGGAAGCCGCTATGCTTTGATGAGAACACCGGGACCGCTGTTCTTTGAGTATAAGGATGTTTTCTGGGCGTGCGGAAGAGAAGCAACGACCCTGAGCGGGGAAGATATTGCCGTAGTATGGGTCGTTTTTAATAATGGCGAGGAACTGATCGTTAAGATCCGGGACAAAAAGGATGAGAAGGAGATCCTGTCCAGGATCGGAAAAGCAAATAATAAAGCAATGATCGGATACACTGAAAAATACCAGGCTCTTTATGAGGAACATAAGAAAAGTCTGGGGATTCAAGAGGAACCGCCGAAAAAGACCACGGCTCCGGAGCCGGAAGAAAAGCTTTCGGAGGAACGGATTGCTTCTGCGATGAGCAAATTTCAGAAGATCATGGAGCTTGCAGGGAGACTGAAGGAGCTGGACGGGAAATGGTATGTTAAAACTAATGCTCCGGCAGTAAAAGAGGAGATCCTTAAGTGGAACTGGGAGAATTATGCTCATATGCCGGAAGAGTATATCCATATCCTTACATTAACGAATGGCTTTTGCGTTGATTACAACTCTGAGGTAGGATACTTTACTCTTTATTCATTTTCCGCTGACAGCGATGTAAACAGTCTGTATGGCAGAAGTCTGGAAGATATGAAAGAACGTAAATATTCTTCTTACGAAAACTGCAAGCCGTCTTTTGGCTGGATCAACCACAAAATGCTCCATTACAACCCATATACAGCCGAGATGTTTATTGAAAAGGAAAGATATAAATACGAGAAAATAGAGAACTTTGAAAAAGAGATCCTGGATGAAGTGATCCGTTATCTGGAAACAAAAGTAAAACGTTATGAACAGAAAGAGGAGCTTCTAAAGGCAGCGGTTGCGAATCCATTCAAAGAAATGTATGATAAACTGCTCATATACATGGAAGAAAAAGATGAGGATTTCTCGCGTATCGAGATATACGAACCATTGAGCCGAGAGGAAATAGCGGCGTGGGAGGAGAAAAATCATACCCGGCTTCCGGAAGAT
>JAILDD010000032.1 GCA_024689605.1 Lachnospiraceae bacterium | reverse complement strand
TCTTCAAAATATGTGTATACCCGGACTATGTTTTCATTTCCGATAAACTCAGCCAGGGTCTCCGCTTCCTGGAGAAAACAGTCTTTTCCGTAATTAAAGCTATCTCCTCTTTCATCCGAAAAAGCAGTTACCTTTACCTTGTCAGTCCTCCCGGCCAGTGAATCAGGAAAATATTCCTTTATCGCAACCCTTTCACCGGTCCTATGGTCTGTCGCCTGATATGTGATGCCGAATCCGCCCTGGCCAAGAACACTTTCAATGACATACTGTCCCGAAAGCACAGTTCCTATGGGCAGGGCAAAAGGATACCTGTCATTTGTATCCATTGGAGTGGTTCCTTTTCTATAACCAATATCTGTATATTCTTTATCCGTCAGCCTGCAAACATCATGCCATCGAATATAGTATCTGCTTCTATCCCGTTTACCTTCTGTGGATAATCCGAACAGTCTACCTCGAAACGCACAAAGCTTCCGTCCTTACGCTTGAAATCAACCCAGGTTTCACCATCAGTAGCATAGAAATCCAGCTTTTCCCCAGGCTTAATAACAGCCCTCTGGCCTTCAGCTTCGAAATCATCCCTTACTTCGCCTTCCACATCACTTACAGTCTTAAGGCTTAATTCCGAATCGATATAATAAAAATCTTCCAGACCTACTGGGGCACCGTCCCTGCCTATGTAATAGTTTTTATACATGCTGTATGTTGACAGTATACCGCCCCTGTCATATATCCTGAATTCATAAGGATCTGAGGGAACAAACCCCTGGAAACCGCCGTACATCTCTGCACAGCATTCCACATTTCCTGTAGCAGAGTTCAGGGAATAAACTTTCAGGTTTTCGTAATCATTATCCTCGGAAAAATTTGCAAAGAGATAATTTATCCCGCCTATGCTGCCTATCCACAGATCTGCGCTGTAGCCGTAAACTTCTTCGTGGAATTCCTTTCCGTTGAAATTAATCACAAGGTCTTCATATGTTCCCCAGCCGTCATCACCCGAAAGGTAAGCATAGCATGTGTCCTCACTGTGTGGAAGTGTTTCCATGTCTGCGTCAAGGCTTATAAAATAATCATTGGCACATTCAGTATATTTCTTATCCACAATTCCCGGATAATCTTCATATTTAAGTGTTGCACTTATGGAACCTGCTGCATAGGGTGCCAGCTCATAGGGCTGAAAATAGAAAGTAATCCCCTCATATCCTAATCCAAAGGAATAAATATAATCGGCTCCGTAATTTGTCTTTATGGTTTCGGCAATAGCTTCCGCGGTGTCAGCATCGCTGTAAAAAACCTCCGAACCATATCTTTTCAGCAGGGCTTCAGCTATAATACCCGGCAGCTCATCGAGCACAGCCTCATCCACCACGTCTTTTATGGAAAGCTCCTCACCGGTGGCTGAATCAAAATTAACGCCGTAATTATAGTATGTTCCGTGTGCCCCGCCTTTATAATCTTCATAATGGGTAATAAGACTGGTAACAACAGTATCCGCCCTCAGGACTGTGGTATCGTACTTTACACAATACGCCATAGGATAATCGCCCATTTCAGGGACGGCCTCTTTGGCTTCCTGCTCCAGTTCTTCAAATCCTGATCCAAGAACAAAATCTTCCTTGCTCTTACTGTATCCGTCTATGGCATCCTTAAGCTGTGGAAGGTCATCATCCACCAGCTCTATATGGGTAGTACCTGCCTCTGCAATAGCCATACCAAGGTCAGAATCATAGGAATAATTGTACATGGGATAGGTATAAAGCTGAAGCTGCCTGTAATCAGAATCTATTCCGGAAGATAATGTGCCATCCCCCAGCTTTCCACTGGGATCACTGCCGTCATAGGGTTCATCCCCATCCTCAGCATCACTTACCGGCTGGTCATCATCTTCTTCACCGGATTCCTCTTCTTCTTCCCCGTCGTCATCATCATCTTCTTCAACATCCGCTGACCTGTTTGCTATGTCACCGATACCCGCACAGCCTGACAAAAGCGACGCTGACAAAAGCGATGCTAAAAATATTTTTCCGATCAGCTTGTTTTTCATATTCCCTCCCTCTTTTCTGCCGGCGTCCCAGTAGCGCCGATCCCTTCAGCCGGCTTTTATGCCGCAGTGCATCCTGTTGAGATTACGATATTCTTACCGTGCTGCTTTCCGTAATACATTCTCTCGTCGGCCACCTTGATCAGTTCATCCGGATCACTGTATTTCTCTCCGTATTCCTCAAGACCAATGGTTATAGTTGCCGGTATACGGTCATTAAAAAATACCGTAGGCGTGGTCTCAACGCACTTTCTTAAGTATTCCATTTTCTGCCTTGCTACATCCATATCATAATCACGCATGAGGATGATGAATTCCTCACCGCCCCATCTGCATATGTCACAGCCATTCATCTCCTTCCTTGCAAGGTAAGAAACATGGCGCAGCACCTCATCCCCGCAGTCATGCCCGTAGGTATCATTGATACGCTTGAAATTATCGATATCGAAAAAAGCGATGCAGAAATGGTGTACCTCATTGCCGTTCATAAGCGCTGTGATCACCGGCGTGAAGCCACGGCGGTTCAGCATATTTGTCAGGGCATCCTCCTGTGCTTCGGCAGAAAGCTGCTTATTCTCCTGCTCAAGATTGATCTTTGAACGCTCGCTGGAGTAAATAAAAATAGTTGTATAAAATACCACACTAAAAAACATTACAAAAGACGAGAAGAGCATCATAATCGTATTGGCCACATCACTTATCTCAAACACAGGTGCCATTTTTCCATGTCCTATATACACAAGGGCATACATCAGAAAATCCAGGGCAAGTATGACTACGATGATCCACCGCTTTTTTTCTTTGAACAGATAGCTTCCGAAAAATATTATTATGGGCACGATGGAAAAAATAAAATTGCCTGATCCGCTTTTCCACCCTATGTAATAAACCCCAAGGGCAGAATAGCATGCAACTTCCAAGATGATGCTCACATATACCGGCATGATATGTCCGGATCTGCACAGTATGATACAGAACAGATAAACAATAACACTTACAACATTTGACAAGGCCAGGGGCGGGACCCCTGCAAAAAAAGTGATTGCCAACAATGTCGCATGTACCAGGCACATAACGATAACAGTAAACAGAAAACTGTTATGTGTGAGAAAATGCATGGTACTATCTAAAATTTGTTCGAAAGTACTTTTCTTATTCATCGCTACTTCATTATAACCAGCTCGTATTCCCTGGTTCCTATTCCTATTTTTTCTGCATGTTCCAGGGTTTCAGCCCAGGAAACATTGGGATTGCTGTTATGCCATACATCACCATGGTCATGGAAATGCTCGCTTGCCATATTGTCACCCAGCTGGCTGTTCCTGATGGGTGATGCCTTCTGACAGAGATCCACGCAAGCCTGGTCCAGAGCCACGGGATCAAAGGATGCAAGCATTCCAATATCCGGAAGTATAGGCGCATCATTCTCACCGTGACAGTCGCAGTTAGGCGATACATCAGTTATCAGACTTATATGGAAGCAGGGCCTGCCGCTTACTACCGCAGCGGTATATTCAGCCATTCTCCTGCCCAGCATCTGGGGTGCATCCCAGTTGTCATTTTCTATAGCATCAAAGGCACAGGCGCCTATGCATCGTCCACAGCCTTTGCATTTATCCGGTGAAATGAAAGCCTTATTGCCGTCATAGCTTATGGCATCCGACCCGCACTCCTTGGCACATCTCTTACAGCCCCTGCACTTTTCTGTGATGACATGAGGGTGTCCGCTGTTGTGCTGCTGCATCTTTCCGGCACGGCTTCCGCAGCCCATTCCGATATTCTTAATGGTACCGCCAAACCCTGCCTGCTCATGTCCTTTAAAGTGGGTAAGTGAGATGAAAATATCCGCATCCATTACGGCACGGCCGATATAGGCTTCTTCACAGTATTCCCAGTTGGGAACAGGCACTGCCACATCATCAGTTCCCCTGAGACCGTCAGCTATGATTATCTGGCACCCCGTGGTTATGGTATTGAAACCGTTTATATTTGCGCAATCCATATGTTCCAGGGCATTCTTGCGGCTGCCGGGATACAGAGTATTACAGTCTGTCAGGAAGGGCAGTCCGCCGTTTTCCTTTACCACATCCGCAACAGCTTTTGCATAATTCGGTCTTAAATATGCAAGATTCCCCAGTTCACCGAAATGCATCTTTATGGCTACAAACTTCCCGTCCATATCGATGGAGCCGATGTCTGCTTTTCTTATAAGCTTCTGAAGCTTTGCAGGAAGGCTGACTCCCAGAACTGTCCTGAAATCCGTAAAATAAACTTTTGATCTTTCCATATGCCCTCCTCCTGTCTTTAAATATGCTTACGCTGCTGCAAAAACACACTTAATCTGTAACCACAAAGCAACACATAATTCAAATGTGTCATCTTTAATTTTAACTTATATATAAGCCTGTTTACAAGCAGAATCGAGCAGGAACGGGCGCATGCAGCATCATTTTTCCACAAAATTAAAGTGCGGAGCAATTAGCTCCGCACTTCACAGGTATTGAATTCTATGATTCTTAATTATTTCTTCTTAGCGCCGTTTACAGCATCCTTAAGAGCCTTACCAGCCTTGAACTTAGGAACAGTAGCTGCAGGAATCTTGATAGCCTCACCGGTCTTAGGATTCTTACCCTTACGAGCTGCTCTCTTGCTTGTCTCGAATGTACCGAAACCTACAAGCTGAACCTTACCCTTCTTCTTAAGCTCCTTAGATACAGTGTTTGTGAAAGCCTTAAGTGCCTTCTCGCTGTCAGCCTTAGAAAGACCAGACTCCTTAGCAATTGCATCAACAAGTTCTACTCTATTCATTTTTGTTCTCCCTCCAATTTAGTGGATTTTGTTAACATAATGGATTATAGCAGAGAAATCAAGGAATTTCAATATGTTGTGACAAAAAAAATGAAATAATCTACATTTTGTAATAGGTTATTTGTAGTATAATATTGCTTATGAGTGATAAGTCATCCGAAAGAGAAAAAATAATAATACGCACCAGCATCATCGGCATACTGACCAATATCATGCTGGCTTCTTTTAAGGCCGCCGTAGGACTGATAACAAATTCCATTGCCATCATCCTGGATGCCGTAAACAATCTTTCCGACGCCCTGTCTTCAGTAGTCACGATAATCGGTGCCAAGCTGGCAAACAAGCAGCCGGATAAAAAACATCCTTTCGGGCATGGCAGGATTGAATACTTAAGTTCCCTGATAGTAGCAGCTATCATCGGGTATGCCGGTATCACATCTTTGTACGAATCCGTTGTAAAGATCGTCCATCCCGAAGCCGCTGAGTACAATACAGCTTCCATAGTGATCGTATCCGTTGCCATCGTGGTAAAGCTGATCCTGGGGGCCTTTGTGAAGAAGCAGGGACAGAAAGTTGATTCAAAAGCTCTGATAGCTTCCGGTGCTGACGCATCCTTTGATGCCATCATATCCGCTTCGGTCCTGGCTTCCGCGATCATTTTTATCCTATGGGGCATATCACTGGAAGCCTATGTGGGCGTCATCATTTCACTCTTCATTATTAAGGCCGGCGCGGAAATAATGACAGAAACCCTTGATGACATACTGGGACAGCGGGCCGATGCTGATGTCAGCAGGCGCATCAAGGAAATACTGAATGAAGAGCCGGAAGTGCGGGGTGCTTTCGACCTGATCATATACAACTATGGTCCGAACAAAAACTATGGAACCGTTCATCTGGAACTCCCCGATACCATGACAGTGGACGAAGTGGATGTGATCACGAGACGTGTACAGCTTAAGGTCTATCATGAAACCGGAGTCATCCTCACCGGCGTGGGTGTCTACTCCTACAACACTACCAATGAAGAAGCTGCCAATATGAGAAATGCTATCCAGGAACTTGTAATGGCCCACGAATGGGCACTTCAGATGCATGGTTTTTATGCAGACACAGAAAAAAAGACACTGCGTTTTGATGTGGTGCTTAGCTTTGATGTTAAAAGAAACGAAGCAATAGAAACCATCACTAAAGAAGTACAGGGGCTCTACCCTGACTATGAATTAAATATCATCCCGGATGTGGATGCTACAGATTAAAAAACATTCAGGACTTCAGTCCCTTCACCAGCGCCTCCGCATCCTCTGCCGGAAGCGGCCTGCCCCATACGAATCCCTGGATAAAATCGCAGCCGATTTCTCTAAGAGTTTCTATCTGGGCATCATCCTCAACACCCTCGGAAATAACTTCCATATTCATGATATGTCCCATGGAAACTATAGCGGCAACATATTTCTTAGAAGCATCGCTGTTGTTCATCTCGTCGATAAAGGATTTATCTATCTTGAGCAGGTCTGCAGGCACTTTGCTTAAGTAGCTCAGTGATGAATAGCCTGTTCCGAAATCATCTATTGCTATCTTTATTCCCATTTCCTTTATCCTGTTTATGCAGGCAAGAGCCTTATCTGCCGAATCCAGCATTATCGACTCCGTGATCTCAACCTCAAGATTTCCGGCAGGGATCTCGTAGGTATCCAGCAACCCTTTAAGCTCATCCATAAAGTCACTCTTCATAAGATGCTTTACGGAAGCGTTAAGACTCAGAGTGATGTCC
>JAILDD010000226.1 GCA_024689605.1 Lachnospiraceae bacterium | reverse complement strand
CCCTGTACTTATCTATGCCAAAACTTGACAACGGCTGTATTATAGCATTATTGCAAGAAAAAACGCAACAAAAAGTAAACTAAAGCTCTCTAACCATTATAATGTATCGAACGAACTGTTTTAACGTATAAAACTGGCAATTCCACAGATGACGTGTGCTTGCAATTATGGTATATTAGGGACAGTAACTATTCACAGTGCGAAAAACCATTAATTGCGGCCGCCGAATTAAATAAACGCTGTGTTAGGAACAGTTACAAAAAATACACTTCAAAAGGATTTCAATTGAGGCAAGAATCACTTAAAACTGAATTAGAGCAAAAACTTGATTCCTACCGCAAGCCTATGGAAAAAATGTTCTATGTGTTCTTTGCGATTGGTTTTTTTTACGAATATCTCACATCATCAATGCTCTTCATTCCGTTTCAAAATCTCATCTTGTCCGTACTGTCAAATTTTCCTCTTCAGGTCGTGGAAATACTGTTTTATGGCATACTGAATCTTAGATATCTCATCATATTTCCAGCCATCTATACTGTTTTCTGTGAAGTAAGAGGCAGACGTAATCGCATCATCCTCACATCACTACTTTTCATAGGCTGGTTTTATGCACTGTACTGGCGTTCCAGCCTGGAATGGCCCGTTTCCTATGCCTTCCTGGTTATCGTTGCCTGTGCAAACCGTGACATAAAAAAAATAATAAACATATCACTTATCATCGGTGCATCAGTAATCGGAATATCCTTTATCCTGTCCCAGGTAGGCGTCATTGATGACTTGGTATGGCAGCGGCCAGGCGAAGGCATGCGGAATCGACACGCTTTCGGCATGAACTACTGCACAAACCTCGCATCCCATGCTATGTTCCTAATCTTTTTATATATGTTCATAAAACGCGGAAAGTTAAAAATCCCAGAATATCTGGCCATCATTTTTCTGACTGCCTTAAATATTATTTTTGTGGACGGCCAGATATCCGCCGTATGCGTGATCCTTTCTTTGATAGGATGCATTTTTGTAGCCATTTTCAATTATAAGAAGATAACTGTTCCTAAAAGAATTCTCATAGTATGGAATATACTTACGGTCTCTTCCTATATTGTTTGTGCAACTATACAGTTCATATGGGCAATTCTTTATAAAGATGATCCCAATATCTGGTATAACAAATATTATTCCCTGGAGAATCGGATCCGTACAAACTACCTGCTGTTAAAAAACTTTCCTTTTTCGTGGTTTGGAACAGATTTTCTCCAGGTCGGACTCGGCTGGAATGGTGAAACGCCGGATTACTATTTCTGGGTTGACTGTTCCTATACTAGAATATATGCAATGTACGGAATAGTGGCTTTTGTAATCATTATGGCATTACTTACATGGATCGTTATCCGGCTGATGAAAAGAAAGAACTATTTCGGAGTATTCCTTATGGCAATCATTGCCTTTGATCTCATGATAGAACATCACATCATTGAAGTAGCGTACAACACCTTTTTAGTGCTGGCATTTGCCAATCTTGACACCCTTTATAATTCAAAAGAGGATGCAGATTCTTCATCCTCCGATCACCCTGGATGATATATTTCTTCTAATGTCCTGTATACATTAAAAAAGAATTTTTCACTTATCGGGCTGTACATAAGAATCATAAACCACAGTCCTCTTTCTGGCTTAAATCTGCATTTTTTACTGTTGTATGTCATCCTTCCGTCTCTTACCATATTCAGCATAAACGAGGTCTTTCTCATGATAAGATGTTCTATCTTAAGTCTGCAGGATATTTCTCTGGCAAAACGATAATCTGTAAATCTGTTATATGCATTTAAAAACCTGTTCAATTCTCTGATATGCTCATTTTTCTGTTCAAGATCATAATATGTATGTGTCACGCCGTTAACATTATTCCAGTTATAAACTGACATAAAATCCGGAAGCACATCCACATACCCACGGACAAAAGCACAAAGCAGTCTGGTATAATCGCTGCACCACCACACAAAGGGAAGTTTCGGTGGAAACTGGAAAGCCTGTCTTAGTATGAAATATGAAGATGTATGTACTTTTAGGTCTAAAATAGCATCATAAGCTGTCATCCTATGGACGCTTTTCCAGTCATGGTATCTTCCGACATATTTTCCGGCACAAATGTCATAAATATGAGTATTATGGGCACACATAGAGCAGGATGGATTCCGTTCCATATGAAGATACTGTTTTTGCAATTTATAAGGATCTGTCCAATAATCATCACCTTCGCAAAAAGCAATATACCTCCCTCGCGTAAGAGGAAACAGAATATCATCCTCAAGATTCACTTTTTTTTGCATCTGATTTTCTTTTGGATAAACCGGTCTTATCAGACTCGGATATTTACTTGCATACCCATCTATTATTTCCCGCGATCTGTCTGAAGACACATCATCATATACCAATATCTCATATAAAAAAGATGTCTTCTGCCCAATGATTCGGTCTAGACATTTTCTTAGACTCTTTTCCTGATTATATACAAGACACAAAACACTTACTTCTATTTTTTCATTCACTTATATAATCCTCACAATACTATATCCTCTCAATCATAGGTGCAAATAAAAAACCTTCCAAATATCCCTTTATCAAAATCCGCAGTTTCTCAGCTTTAAACTCTTTTTCAAACAGACACACCTGCATAAAGGTATAGATAAACTTGATCACCAGATACACATATCCCTGTAATCCATATTTTCTGTAAAAATGTACATCATTCCGGTACAGATACCTAAATCTATACAAACGTTCACGACTCTCTTTTATTATATCCGCTTTGATATTTGCCTTCTTTTCATGCAACACTCTGCTTGAGGTTACCAGATATGAATGATACCTGTGACTTACCCTGGCCGTAAACTCATAATCTTCTGTCCAGACAAAATAATCTTTATACGGAAGACCCACCTCACGGACGACACTGGATTTTACCAGAATTGATGCCCATGAAGCCATTCGGACAGGCACAAGCTTTCTCTTCTCTAAATCTTTAACAAAGCACAAAGGTGATACTTTTGGAATGTTTGCCTTACACAAGGATCCATCCTTCCAATAGACTAGACTTGCCAAAAATCCCCATTCATTTTTCAAATACTTTCCGGCTTTAATAAGCTGCAGAAGCGCATTTTTGTCAGGAATCACATCGTCATCCATCAGCCAAATGTATTCATATCCCATCCTGACTGCCTTTTCTATACCATAACTAAAACCCGCACTTCCCCTATTTTTTTTAAGATCATAATATACTACATCCGTATAGCTACCTGAATCGTCAAAAAGTTCCTTGGTATCGTCCGTACTGCCACTGTCTACAACCAAGATATCGCATGAAACACCTTTTTGGCTCTTAACAGCCTCTAGACAACGACAGAGCATATCCTTCCTGTTATGTGTAAGTATGACTGCAATGATTTTTTTCATACCGTTTATATCGGATTTCTTCCGGAATCCTTCCTCTGTTTTATCATAATTATAGCATCATTCCATGGTTGCGTACCAAGAACAGCATTTAACGCTATATAACATACGGCACCGCATACCACCTGTAATACCAGCACCAATATTTTGGGTAAATCTGCCATACCAACTAACAGCACAGGTATAAGCATTACTATATCAGCAAACATAATCGGGATCAGATCCTTTATCTGTTCTATCAGCGAGTAGTTTATCAACTTTTTATTAGGATATGCATTCACATAGCAGGACAGAGGAACGGTAATAACTCCCACCATTACCAGTGCAATAGGTGATCTAAAATACCTGATTGCAATATATAGCCCAAGAATGCCATAGATTTTCTTTATTATTTCCAGTTTCAGAAATATATCACTGCGTCCGACTGCATTAATCGCCTGAAGATTGCAGGTGTGAACCGGCCAGAAAAGATAACTCAGGCAATAGAGCTGTAAATACGGAACACAGGGGCGCCACTTTTCCGTAAGTATTACTACAACTGCCTGATCTGCCACCGCCGCCAATCCTAGAATAAGAGGAGAAATAAAGAAAAAACTCATGGTAAGAGATTTGCGCATGGTAGTCTTTACATCATTTATATCCTCCTGCTGCGATGACATTACCGGCAGCATTACACTCTGAACAGCTCCATTTATCGTGGAAATGATAAATTTCGGAAACTGTCTTCCCCTGTCGTAAAATGCCAGTATCGAACTGTCAAAAGCCTTTCCCACCAGCGCCGCCTGAGCATCCTCAAATCCCGTATCCATCAGCGATGACAGCTGCAGCTTCCAGCCATAGCTAAATAATTCCTCCATCCTTTTAATGTCAAACACTGCCCTTGGCTTCCACTTTACCGTGACCAGCATAACAACGCTGACAATAAGTGTATTAGCAAAACTCTGGATCACCAGTGCCCAGATACCGCCATAATTCAGTGCCACAAAAATCCCCAATGCGCCAGAAATAACTACACCTAAAAGATTGCTTATAAATATCTTTCTGTAATCCAGCTCCCGGCTCAATTTAGCCTGCTGAACTGAATTTAGTGCACCTGGAAAAAGCATAAGGGCAAGAAACCGAAATGAATCAGAGAAATCTCGAATGGCAAAAAATTTTTCTGTAAAGGGTGCCAGAAAGTAAAGTACTCCATACAGAACTGACGCAATTACAAGCACGGTCCAGAATACCGAACTGTAATCATCTTCACTGACATCCTTGTTCTGTATCAGCGCCGTGCCGAATCCCTGCTGAATAAATACATTGGCAAGATCAATAAAGATAAGCATTACCGCAAGAGTACCGTAACACTCTGGCTCCAGGATTCTGGCAAGAATCACCTGAAGCACAAACTGTCCTCCCAACACACCAGCTCGTTCAAGTATTTTCCAAAAGACAGCCTTACGCACTCCCCCTACATCCCCTTAGTATCTAGCGGTCATCATCCCGTATTTTTCTGAGTACTGCGCCTATTGTAGACCAAAGGATCTTAATATCAGTCAATATACTCATTTCATAAATATACTTCAGATCCATATCAACCCATTCGTCCCATGGAACAAATTCCCTCCTGCTGACCTGCCATATGCAGGTGATACCGGGCTTAACGATCCAGCGCTGCTTTTCATATTCGCTGATTTCCTTATCGGTCAGCTGTATAGGTCTGGGGCCTACAAGACTCATGTCCCCTTTTAATACATTCCACAATTGGGGCAGCTCATCTATGCTGGTCTTCCGGATAAACCTTCCCACCTTCGTCACCCGGGGATCGTCTTTTATCTTGAAAGCCAGACCGTTTATATCTTCCTGCCTTAAGTATTCATCTGTTTTACTCTCAGCATCCACACACATGGATCTGAATTTATGCATAGGAAAGACTTTCATATCCTTTCCGTAACGTTTACCGCTGTAAAATACAGGACCTCCGTCACATGCCTTAATTGCTATTGCGGTCCATAAAAATACCGGTGACAGAAGGATCAGAGCCGCAGCCGATCCAACAATATCAAAAAGCCGCTTTACGGCCTTGTATGCTCCCGGCTTTTTTTCATATATTTCACCCATGTCAACACCGGCATATGCACCGTCCCTTGTGCCTGCCGTTGTTTTTCTGTCTATTATTTCTTTATTATTTCCTGCCTCAGCCATCTGCCTGCTTTACCCCTTCCAGCGACGGCTTCACCGTCATGGAATAATTCGTATGGTAGATCACAAATCCCGGTGCTCCCCCGGGCGTCTTTTTTAAATTCTTCCTTACGGTATAGTCAACGTCCACTTTGCCTTGTCCCCCCGCTTTGGAGTAGTACGCAGCCACTGCTGCCGCGGTTTCATAGACACTGTCAGGAAGCTCAGCCCCGTCCGTCCTTACTACCACATGGGATCCCGGTATCTTCTTGGCATGGAACCACATGTCGCCGCCATTTGCCAGTTCAAAGGTTATGTACTCGTTCTGGTGGTTATTCTTGCCCACATATATATGGTATCCGTCTTCGGTCACATAATGGATTGGTGCCGAGCATAGTCCCTTAGACTTTGCTCCAGCATTTTTACCCTTGCTTTTGCCGGAAGCACCTTTACCGTTTTTGCCGGCAGTTCCTTTTTCTTCACTGATATACCCGGCCTCGCACAGCTCACGCCTGATTTCCTTAAGGTCATCCTCGTTCTGTGCCATATCCAGTGCCACCTGTATGCTCTCAAGGTGCTCTAGAGCCTTAACGGACTGCTGTATATACACGGACAGCGCCTCAAATGTTCTTTTCTGCTTTTTGTATTTATCGAAATATTTGTTGGCATTATCTTGAGGCGATAATGCAGGATCCAGGCTGATGCTCACATCCTCGCCTGTATTATAGTCCTGCAGGACGCACTTATCCGCACCTTCCTCTATCTGATATGCATAAGCCCTTATAAGTTCTCCATAAAGCCTGTTCTTTTCCCTCTTTTCCGTATCACGGCACTGCTTTTCCTGCAGGCCCAGTTTCTTGGATACACGCTCCGTAGCATTCTGTACCGCACGCCTAAGCTCTGCGCTCCGCTGCCTTATACGGATATGGAGTTCCTTTTCCCTGTAGAAAAGTTCCAGTGTCTCCGACATACCATAGCCGGTTTTCTTTTCCGGATACATTCCGGTATCAATAGCTGCATATTCAGCAGGCACGCCCTCATGGTAATAGACCACCGGCGAAAAATCACCTGTACGTATCTTTTCCATCGCAGATGAAAAAACACTTTCTACGCGTTCCTTTTCAGCAGCATCAATATCCGAAACAGTTCTGTCGCCGTCCGCTCCCGCCACTCTTATAAATTCAGATGCTGCAGTGTTGGAAATACCTATGTATGCAGTCAAAGCCTTGTGCAGGGACATATTAGTCATTTCCGGCATATCCAGGTATCCGCCATCCTTTACGCTCATGGGATTGATCCTGCCCCTAGTCTCCGGTATGAAATACTTCCTGCCCGGCAGGACTTCCCTGACGGAACTAACCAGGTTGGATATGCGCTTGATGCTGTCTATTATCTCATCGTTATCATCAGTAAGTATGATATTGCTGTGCTTACCCATGATCTCCGTAATAAGGCAGAGCTTACGCATGTCCCCCATTTCATCCATATGCTCCATCTCGATGCGGATCACGCGTTCAAGCCCCGGCTGAGTTACAGACAGTATCTTTGCATTCTGTATATACTTCCTGAGCAGCATGCAGAAGCCTGGTGCATTAAGGGGATTCTTCCTGTTCTCCTCCGTAAGGTAAACTAACGGAAGGGAGGCATCAGCAGAAAGCAGCAGCCTGTACTGGCCGCTCTGTGCCCTTACTGTCAGCACTACTGCATCATTCTCAGGCTGGGCTATCCTGTATACCCTGCCTCCTGTCAGCTTCTTATTCAGTTCGTCAGTAACAGCCGCTACCGTAATTCCATCGTATGCCATATTATTATTAACACATCAGCTTTTAATTAATACTGATAAATTGCAGTTTCCAATCAAACCATATTATTATTACACATAACAAGCCGGAAACCATATAGATTTCCGGCCCATATTTTCATTATCCGTAACTGTTCAGGACCTCCGTCAGCCCTTGTCCCCTATCAGCCAGTCGTACATCTCCTGGTACTTTTCAGCTGATACATGCCATGAGAAATCTGCTGCCATGGCCCTGTCTATCATCTTGTTCCACTCACGCCTCTTGTCATAATAGATGCGCTCAGCATACCTGATCGATGCTAACATCTCATGAGCATTGTAGTTCATAAATGAGAAGCCTGTACCAGTGCTGTCAAATTCATTGTAGGGCTGAACTGTATCCTTAAGTCCGCCTGTCTCTCTTACGATAGGCACTGTGCCATATCTGAGAGCCATAAGCTGTGAAAGTCCGCAAGGCTCAAAAAGGCTGGGCATAAGGAAGGCATCACAGGCTGCATAAATCCTGTGGGAAAGCTCCTCCGAATAATAGATATTCGCTGAAACCTTGTTGCCATACTTCCAGTCAAAGTGGCGGAACATATTCTCATAACGCTCCTCGCCCGTTCCCAGAACAACTATCTGTACGGCGTCCTGACAAAGCTCATCCATGATATATGCGATCAGGTCAAAGCCCTTCTGGTCAGTAAGCCTTGATACTATACCGATCATCATGACCTTATCATCCTGATCTAAGCCTAACTGTTTCTGAAGAGCACGCTTATTCTTTATCTTTTCCTTGCGGAAATTCTTCGCGTCATACTTATACTCTATGTACTTATCCTTTGAAGGATCATAGTCCTCATAATCGATACCGTTTACGATACCTCTTAAGCTTCCGGAACGGGCTCTAAGCAGTCCGTCCAGGCCCTCGCCATAGAACGGAGTCTTTATTTCCTCCGCATATGTATCACTCACGGTGGTTATGGCATCAGCATAAACCAAGCCGCCCTTTAAAAGGTTAGCATCCTTATACGCTTCTAGCTTATCCGGGGTAAAGAAACTTGCAGGTATACCTGTTATATCACGCACATCCTTTACATCCCACTTGCCCTGGAACTTAAGGTTATGGATGGTCATTACGGACTTCATCCTTGAGAACATGGGATTGTCAGAAAATCTCTCCTTAAGGTATACGGGAACAAGTCCTGTCTGCCAGTCATGGCAGTGGATAAGGTCAGGTTCAAAATCAAGAAGCGGGATTGCGGAAAGAGCCGCCTTTGAGAAGAATGAGAACTTTACGATATCATCATAAACATTTCCGCTGTAAGGCTTGAATCCGCCGAACATCATCTCATTATCGATGAAATAATACTTTACGCCGTCATATTCAGCCTCAAGGATGCCTACATACTCATTGTTCCAATGAAAGTCCATATAGAAGTGCGTCTTGTACTTCATCAGATCCTTCATCTCCTGCTTCATGCAGGTATATTTAGGCATTATGACCCTTACGTCAAAATAGCGCTTGTCAACGCATTTAGGTAAGGACCCAACTACATCAGCCAGACCGCCTGTCTTAATAAAAGGAACGCCCTCTGATGCGACAAATAAGATGTTTTTCATTTTGCTGTAACCCTCCGTGTGTTATGAAAATAAACCTTTTGCAAAGAATATTCCGTCACATTTTTAAGTATGACATATCGGTCCCCCATTACCGATACAATCCAAGTTTTATTATATAATATCCTGCAATTTTATTAAAGTGGCAACTACCCCGCCGGGTGGATTTTTCGTAGTCCATCAGCCAGCCTTAACCCTGACCGCCTCTGCCTTAAGCTCCTTTGCGTTTGCCATTACGGTATCCGTGATGCTGCCTCCGCCTAAAAGCCTTGCAAGCTCGTTAAGGGCCTGTTCATCATCCAGCCTGCCTATGTTAGTCTCTGTCCTTCCGTCCACTTCAGACTTTTCGATGCAGAAATGAGTATCCGCCATGGCCGCTATCTGAGGAAGGTGCGTAATGCATATAGTCTGATGTGACTTGGCAATGGCCGCCATCTTTTCGGATACCATCCATGCAGTCTTGCCGGATATGCCGGTATCTATCTCATCGAAAATAAGTGTTCCTATCTCATCCTTGTCTGCCAGTACAGCCTTGAGCGCAAGCATTATTCTGGAAAGCTCGCCGCCGCTGGCCACCTCAGACAAAGGCCTTTTCTTCTCCCCGGGATTAAGGGATATCATGAACCTGACATCATCATTTCCGTCACTGCCATAGTTTTCCCTCTCCGTAATGTCAATCGTGAATGACACCTTCAGAAAATTAAGGTCCGTAAGCGCTGCCGTTATCTCCTTCTCCAATGCGGCGCCCTGTTTCACGCGCATGTCATGGGCTTTTTTGCAAAGTTTTCTAAGCTCCTGTTCAGCCACATCCTTCTGCTTGCCCAGTTTTTCCAGAACAGCATCCAGATTTTTGTAT
>JAILDD010000217.1 GCA_024689605.1 Lachnospiraceae bacterium | reverse complement strand
CCCAGCTCCGGCATGGACAGGTCCTTACCCTCTGTCTCCGGTTCATGAAATATAAATCTAAAATCAGGCATGATCCATTATCCCAATGTTACGCATCTGTTCCCGCCGTTTTCGGAATACTCTGCAGACAGCATCTCATCGAATACATCCACGAGATCCTCCGGTGTCATAAGACGGCCGTTCTGATACACAGCCATCTCTTTTATCCTCGGGTCCATATTTTTCAAAAAAGCCGTATCCATCATATCCGGGGAAACACCGTTTATCATAAACTTTCCGCCACCATACTCGACAGCGGCAGCCTTCATAGCACCAAGGAGGGCATACTTGGCCGTGATATAGTCCGTCATGAATTTCGGCGGCAGTTCATCCGCCACATACTTGGTAAGCATGACCAGAGCCCTCGCCCCTTCCGTCTTTTTCATATCAGGGAAAAAGCCTGAAGCAAGCATCAGGAAACTCTCAGCCTGTATCCTGAAGGATGATTCTACCCTGCCTAAATCCAGTTCCTTTAGCCGCATATAAGAAAAAGCAGGGGCCGGCAGGAACAAAAACTTTTCCGGCACCCTGCCAGTATCGCGTATATCCTTTATCAGCTTCTCCGTATCAGACATATCCGAAAGGTCAGCCTTAAATACCCTTATATCCAATTCGGGAAACTCTGATTTTATCGCATCAAACTTTTCCGGTCTTCCAAAACAATGGGCAAGAATACACAAATCTCCGTCATTCTTCTCCGCCAGATGTCTGATATATGTGCTTCCCACGTCCGAAGACGCTCCGATCACAAGATAAGTATTGTTCACTATTCCTGTACTCCTGCGGTTATCATTGCCTGGGATACTTTCTGTCCATCCTGATTTACTATCACAGCTTTTATCCTTATAGTCCTTACTGCCTCATGGACCTCTTCAACTGTTCCCATTACAGTCAGCACGTCACCGATATATACGGGATTATGGAATCTGGACTTTACTTCGTGCAGTATGCAATGCTCTCCGGGGAGATAGACCCCTGCAAGCCTTGAGTAAAAGGAAGAAGTAAGCATTCCGTATACCAGTCTTCCCTTACAGCCATGATTCCTGGCATAATCCTCATCGATATGCATGGGATTTATATCTTCACTGATCTCAGTGAATTTATCCTGCATTTCCTCCGTAACCTCTACGGTAAAGGACTCTGTCATACCGATGGCGAGCTCTGAGATAGTATAATGGTTCATATTCAGGATACCGCCTTTTCGATGATATCGAGCATTTCGCCCACATTCTGCATTCCCACTACGTCCTTCATCTGGAACTTCATGCCGAAGGCTGACTCGATCTCGGAAATAAGAGTGATATGCATAAGAGAATCCCAGTCCTCTACGTCGTCAGCGGTGGTAGACTCCACCACGACTATGCTGTCGTCGTCAAATACATCATGAAAAACATCATTTACCTTGCTAAGGATTTCTTCTCTGCTCATGCCGTCCCTCCGTACCGGTTGCGTTTAGTTTCCATAACTGGGGTATTATAGCATAAATTAGAGAAATTTTCCATGTGTATGTATACGTTCTGTGTCTGCTGTATGCCGCAAGATCACGAGGTTAAAACCGCTTTCAGCGGTTTTAACACTCGCTACCTTCGTTTTGCATCGAACTACTCGGACGCCGCTTTGGCTCTTAATGGACCGGGTCGCGTCGCGGCGCCGACGTTCTCGCAAAACTTCAGTCGCTTGCTATCGATTTGCTAAGCATATATCAGACACAGAACTCACACTATGCTAAACCGACAAAGATTACCCGGTAATATATGTGTTTCTCACGTGATATCCATCTACTTTACAGGCATACTTGCCAGGCTCAGTTTCTGTAAACCCTTTTTCTTTATAGATATCTTTAACCATTGCATTCTTAGCAGTGGGTATATACTCAGCACGAATCTCATCAAATCCGTTAGCTTTTGCAACAGAAACAATAGTATTTACTATATAGTCCTCCATGGTGCGCTTGAGGACGCGGCAGCTCATAAGCCAGGTGTCTACGAAGGCGTAGCCCTCTTCCTTCTTCATTATGACCACGCTTACCAGGCCGTGGTCACCGAAGCGATCCTTGAGAGTGAAATAGAGGGTGATGTAGGAATCGTCTGACGCAAGGGCTTCTATCTGCTCCTGGGTGTAGCGGATGGTGCGCAGGTTGAACTGGTTGGAGCGCTGGGTCAGCTGTGCGATCCTGGGATAGTGGAATTTATCAAAGGGTCCGGCATAGGCTTCCATCTGAAGATCCTTCAGATAGTCCTCATAGCTGCCGAAGCTTTCACGGACCTTAGTACGTTTAGCCTCTGCGCGATACTGATCAGTTCTGCCTGCATCCTCTGCACTGAAGGCAACAGTTTCAAAGAGGTTCAGCTGCTTTAGGTAATTCAGGTATTCTGCGGGATCCTCGGGCATTTCGGGGACTGTTATTTCAGGGATGAGTTCACGCACCAGATTTCTTTCGAAAGGATTATCGTCTATGAATACGAAGCTGTCCATTCCCAGATTCAAGGTTTCCCGGATGTTTCTGATATTGGAAGCCTTATCTTCCCAGTTGGCAACGAAGCAGGCTATGTCCTCAAGACGGAGCACCATTTCAGGATGCTTTTCAAAGGGTTCCTTTGCCTTATCCTCGTCATTCTTGCTGCAGACTGCAAGCAATATGCCGCGCTTCTTTAATTCCTTAAGCCAGACCTGGAATTCCTGAAAGGCTCTTCCTATACCCAGCTCCCCTACCTGTATCCCTTCCAGACCGTCATCACCCACTACGCCGCCCCAGAGGGTATTGTCCAGGTCAAGAACCACGCACTTCTTTATGGTGCCGCGCATTGCACAGATTACTTTCATGATTTCTTCTGCGATTTCAGGAAGGATCTCCGTGGAATAGGGCATCCTGGCAGCAAAGTAAAGCTTGCTGTCGCAGAACTTTTCCACACCCACACGGCTCTGTAATGAATCGAGGTCTATGATGTATACTCCCGGATGTTTTACAACCTCTTCCATCAGTAAGAGATTGAGTTTCCGCTGCTGGAAAATAAATGATGCTTCTACGGAATTTGCATAATTTCCGAATATACGGTCATCCCTTTCCGGAAAGTTAAACTGCAGAACTTTGCATTTTGCGTTATTTAAGAGAGTCTCCCAGTATCCGGCTATCTGATCTATCTTATCAGCTGCAAAAGTCCTTCTCGCCTCCATAGGCAGACTGCAGAAATCAGCATAGAGCTTTTCCGTGCACATGTCTGTGAGTACTGCTTCAGGCTTACTCTCATAAAGCTCCGATGAGGGGTCCGTTATCTGTGCCCTGATCTCATCATAGTCTGCATCAAATACAGACATGTGAAGGCCATGCTCGTATGCCGCTCCTGCTACAGCGGTTGCAAGATGCTGGGTGGCACAGTCACCGGTTATGGCAATTTTAAACTCCGGAAGTCCGGTCATATCTTTCTTAAGATTTTTTTTCAGTTCGATAAAAGTACTCATGATCATTACCTCAGAAAATATAGTAAGCGAAGCCTGCCGCGCTGCGGTCTCCCTTGCACACATATATCAGTAAAGCCACAGCTATGTAGATGCACCATCTGAATACGGGATTCAGTGAACGGATCATGGTCAGGATATCCTTTTCTCTGTACTTGAAGATATCCACCACCAGCAGTATCGCAAAGGGCACCACAATAAGGAACAGGTCATAGATATTATTATATATAAAATTTGCACAGCCGCCGATATCTGCCTTTATAAAGATCTCCTTCATCATAAGGAATGACGTAGAAAGCTCCGTGGGTCTGAACATCATAAAGCTGAACATCACTATAATAAAGGTACGCACTACCCTGAGGGCATCCATGAATTTGGACTTGAATACCTTAGGAGCCTTGTCATTTACCGATGCATAAACCGGACGCAAAAATTCCGAAAAGATTATCACCGCCCCGCAGAACCAGTCATAGCATAAATAGTTTGCATCAAAACCGTGCCAGAATCCTATGAGGGTCCAGTTTACAGTCAGAGCTATTGCCGTAGGAAGGGTCTTCATCAGATATTTATTTTTCTTCTTTTTGAAATGGGAGCTTACGCCGGAACAGAGCTTAGTCCTAAGCATGGGATAGAAAACATATACCTTGAACCACAGTCCTAAGGACATGTGCCATCTGCGCCAGAACTCTGCCATGGACTTGGAGGCATAGGGGACGTTAAAGTTTTCCCTTATCTCTATGCCAAGCATTTTCGACATACCCACAGCCATATCCATGTAACCGGAAAAATCAGCATAGAGCTGCACCGTATAAAGAGCCATGACGAAGATGATGGTAAAACCATGGTAACCGGAAGCATCATCAAAAACCGGATCCACGATATAGCCTATGCGGTCTGCCAGCACCAGCTTCTTTAAGAGTCCCAGAGCAAACCTTCCGGCACCGTTGCAGACATTGTCATAATTAAAATCATGACCTTCCTCAAGCCTGGATTTGAGTTCATTGTAATCTTCGAAAGGTCCCTGAAGTATGTGAGGGAAAAACGATACGTACAATAACACCCTCAGCGGATTCTTCTGTGCGTCGGTAGAACCGCGGTAAACCTCCGTCACATAGCCTATGCACTGCAGAGTGTAGAAGGAAAGTCCCAAAGGCATTACCAGGGAACCGAAGGGGGTACGCATAAGAACCAAAACAACAATAAATATCAGTACGGACACTGCAAATATAAGGGACGCCTTATTCTTTGCCTTTTCGATAAAAAGAGCAGAGCCCCAGCTTACCAGCACGCTTAAGAGCATCATGAGAAATCCCGGCACTCCTGCTTCAAAATAGAAAAACAAAGAAGCCAGAAGCATAACGATCCACTGCCATTTCTTTGGCACTATATAGTACAGCAGGAAAACCGCAATGAAGAAATATGCAAATGTAAGAGTCGTAAAGGTCATTTCACATTCCGGCCTTTCTGATCTGCAGCCCCACCGTAAGCACCAGGTTTGCAAGGATACCCATCACAATGACAGCATATACCAGGTATTTCTGCCATTTCTTATCCCGCTTTTTGTATAACAGATAACTGTCGGCTAAAAATGCAAAATACATGAAGATAAGGACACGGTGCCAGGAAGCAAACATGGTGGGAGAAAGCATGAGGGCCATTCTCACTGCAAAGCCAACCCCAACGCACCATATGCTTATAAGTCTTTCATTAAAGTCAGTCCCCACATTCCAGAGCACAACGACAGCAGCTGCAATATATATCACCAGCCCCGCCACTTCAGACAGCTGTATGAACGCAGTCTTTGCATCATTCATATAAACAGAGGGAAATGAAAAGTCATAATTCCTTTTATGGCCAAGGATGAAATCAAATACGAAATAAACAGATGTGAAGATCACATCTATGACCAGCGGGATGAATGAAACTATCCGTACCCACAGCCGGTTTTCTTTTTTAACTCCCGCAAATAAAAGAAGCAAAGAAAACAGGAAGAATATCACATCAGGTATGGCAACGAAATGCTCGAATACAAATACACTGCAGAGCCTTGCTTTCTCGAATATGGAGAGATCAAAGAATTCAGGCATCCAGTTTGCCGCTTCCATGGCAGTACGTTCTTCATTTCCCGGTGCAGACAGTGCGAATATGAGACCAAACACTCCGATACAGAGAGCGGTTATTTCAAACCATTTGCTTTTTTTCTCTTTTATCACGAACCATAAAACAAGGGCAAAAGAAAGTAACACCACAGTGGCTGACTGCTCACAGTTTGCAGCAAATACCAGGGCAATAAGGCCGCACCTTAAGGTACCGCCGCTTACTTTTTCACCGCGGTATCTTCTCATGCTGCAGCTTAAAGCATAAAGGAAAGCCGCCAGAGGCCAGATGTAATTAAGGGATGTGCATATCCAGCCTGCAGAACCCATATGCATATAGGGATAGCAGGCAAAAAGTCCGAAGATCAGATAATTTTTTTTATCATACTTATCATTTACCAGGAGCACTGAAGCACTGTGGGCAATAAGGATACAGATAAGGGTATCCAGTATCTGCCAGACAATAAAGGGCATCTTTATAAGAGTAAAAAGTATTGCCTCAGACAGAACCCTTGAGGAATCCGTCTTGTATCTGTACAGGAGGAGCTCAGCCAGAGAAGACCATCCCTGTCTTAACTGTACGAAATAGGAATCATCATTGGTAAAGCCCACAAAGGTAAGATGCATGGCAAAGAAAAAAACCGCCGTAATGATCATCATACGGAGATAGTGGTTTTTCTTATTCGATTGTAAAGTATCCGTCTGAATGTTATCAGCCGCTTTAGTCTCTGTCATTATGTCAGTTTCCTATGGCGTTATACCAACTTTTCCTTGGTCTTCATCTGTGCCTTCACCTTGTTCATCATATGCATGGGCTTCTTCACCACATCCAGGGCACGCTGAACTTTCTTGGCATCCTTCAGTTTTTTCTGATAATCCCTGCCTATGTAGACCATATTCCTGCGCTTTGCATCCTTAATATCCTGATCGAATATGTTCCGGAGAAAAGCATCGGCAAAGTCATCGCTTAATATCTTCTTGGCACTGATATCATCAGTAAGGATCGGAGCCTTGACCATTTTGAGGAAAAGCTCATCATCTGCATCTATCCTCTTTACTTCCTCGATGGCCGCCTCAACGCTGCCAAAGGATGAAGCGTCTATAAAAGATTCGGGATTGAATTCTTCTTTTATTCTGGGATTGCCCCAGTAAATGGGAATGGTATCTCCCGCAAAAGCTTCAAGTATCTTTTCCGTCGTATATCCGCTCATACCGGAATTCTCAAAAGCAAGAGTAAATCTGTAATCCTTCTCGAAAGCAATCTTGTCATCCACCGGACCGCCTACATTATTCCTGTAGCGTCCGCCGGAGTCAACCTGCTTATATTCGGAAAGCTTCAGATACATCTCGTCACGCTCACCCATGGCATAGGGATTGGACACCACACGGTTGCAGAATTTCTTTTTTAAAAGGTAATAATCATCACTGTAGGTATGCTTCTTAAGTGCCGGCTCAATTACCTTGTCCTTGGAGTAAAGGGCATACAGAGGAAGCCTTAAATACCTGTCTTCAAAGTCAATATAATGAAATCCCAATGCATAGTCATAAAGATTAAAATCAGGAATTATATTTTCCCCGGTAAAATAGATTTTCACGCAGTCCTGATAATTAAAATGCTTATCCGAAAAACAGCTGCAGAAAACGTAATCGGGAGTGTCGCTTATCTCCACGTCATAATACCTGCAGAGGGTGTTATAAAACAGGTTGTCGGTCTTATCCAGATCAGACCAGAAATCTATAAAATCAATCTTTATCTTTTTCATTTATCCTCTTTTCTTCAGACGCCTGTCCGCTTTTTTCTTCTATCAGATTCTCGTAACCTATAAGCATCAGCCACAAAGGATTTTTATTGAAATATGCCAGGTAACTCTCACCCATGGAATAAGCAGCGCTTCCCGCAAATACCACCTGGGCCGCCTTATCCCTGTATTTATAAGCCTTAATACAGAGGATGATAAACAATGCCGAATACAGGATAAAGAATACAAAGCCCTGCTGTATGGTGGCATTGGCGAAGCCCATCTCGGTAAGAGGCTCGACAATTTTTATTCCAAACAGGTTAAACCTGTTCTGCTCCAAAACCTCCATCGCACCCCGTATTCTTCCGGTAGTCAGGCTATTCAGATGATCCCATAAAGTTTCCTGCTCAACGTTATCAGGCTTTGGAACAGGTAAAAATGTAAATACCAAAACCATGACGATCTGCACTGCAGTAGAAGCAATACTTATACCGAATAAAACCTTCTCCGCAATCTTATCCGGCAGCAGCCATTTTAATACACACATAAATATAGTCAGCGTAAGAGCTAAAATTCCCATTTTAGAGAACGTCATAAAAATGAGTGTGCCACAAAAAACGGTGAGAAGAACAAAGCATATTTTTTTCCATTTCAGTTCTCTGTCAAGCAGAAAACAACCAAGTATATAAATACGATATACAAAAAAAGAAAGGCTATTAGGATGATAAAATCCCAGGCATAGCCTGGTCTCTTCCTCACGTCTGAACTGTGCTGTCATTACCACAGTATTGTGAAGTCCGAGCAGCGACATTACTGCTGCATAAACCACTATAAGCAGAGTGCCGTAAAAGAAGAACCTTATCACCTGATCCCTTTTCTGCCGCCTGCCTGCAAGCAATGCCAGGGCTATCCTCAGCATCAATGCTGAATGCTGGAAATAGTAACATACCAGACCGTAAAGCCCACACAGTGCATACAGTTTCCAGTTCTTCTTAAATTCAGGAACAAGCAGTATGGATAAGACAAGACAGCCCATACCCACGACTATGTAAACCTTCTCATGATACCACCCGAAAGCATAGCCGGAGGGTGATACGATCAGCTCACATACCATTCCTATCCAGAAGAGGACAGCCGATATTCTTTTGCTAATTTCAAGACTATTATTCAAGACTGCTGCTCTTTCATCACTTCGTCATAAACAGCCATTACATCGTCAGCGTTCTTTTCGGCAGTAAAGCATTCCTTCACACGACTCCTGCCTTTTTCACCCATGGTTTTGCCAAACTCAGGATCATCAACAAATTTCCGCATAAGGGATGCCAGACCATTTACGTCATCAAACAAAAAACCGGTGACACCGTCAAGGATTATCTCAGGTGTTGCGCCGGATCTTCTTCCCAGCACAGGCAGACCTCCCAGCATGTATTCCGCTGTCACCAGGCCAAAGCCTTCATATTCCGATGCGATAACACCCACATCGCTCTTTTTTATCAGTTCCGGGACTTTATCCGTAAATCCCATCATGGTCACAAATCTATCCAGCTTATTTTTCTTTATATAATTTTCCAGAGTCCTGCAGTATCTTTCGTCACCATTACCGGCAAGTGTTATATGAAATGTATAACACCCGTCCTTTATCAGTATCGCAACAGCTTTCAGCAGATCCAGCTGATGCTTGGCAGGAAAGATATAGCCGGTATAAAGGAACTCCGTTATCTTACTATTGTCGGGAGCAGCGTCGTCCGAATCCGAGCTTACTGCACCGTCATCAGATCCGTAACCGTTTAAAATATCCGCATTCGTAAGATCCGTCTCTATCCCGTCATACACAACGGTGGTCCTTGCCCCGGGGTACTTATCCTCCACAGACCGGCTGACAGCTTCTGATATTGCGATCACCCTGTCCGCCTTCTCGTAATAATCCTTTACAACAGCTTCGGGATAAAAATATCTCATCCCATAGTGTTCCCTGGCGAACTCCCTTACATGCCATATATGCCTGCAGCCGAAACGTTCTGCCAGCATTGCCCCTGTACCTATCACACTGGAATTCGAATGAATTATGTCCGGAGCATTGTCCTTAAAATGCTCATACAGGACTTCCAGCTCATTTGATATGGCCTTTTTTCTCTTATTCTTTTTTATCTCAAAACTAAGAGCTTCGGCATAAACAGCCTGCCACTGGGTTATGGGACACACAAAATAAGATATTCCCTCTTTATCAAGAATATCCGTAAAGCTGCCTTTAGCAGGTATCACTACTGTGGGCTCATATCTTCCGCTGGCATGCATCTTAAGCACCAGCTTAAGAAGTGCTTTATTGGCCCCATACATGTTGTCATAATGGGTAAGCAGAAGAACCCTTACCATCAGTTACCTTCCTCCGCAACCGCATTCTCTATCTCTTCATAGGCAGAACGGATCACTTCTTCCTTATCACGCTTTACGGCCCTGCCATCCTTTATCTCGAATATCTCGTCACAGTTCCTGATGGTAGTCAGGCGGTGAGCTACGATTATCATGGTCTTAACCCCATGGAGAGAATCTATCGCTTCCATAACGGCAGTTTCCGTCTCGGTATCCAGGGCACTGGTGGCTTCGTCCAGCACAAGGATGGAAGGATTCTGGTAAAGAGCCCTGGCTATGGCTATCCTCTGCCTCTGACCGCCGGAAAGTCTTACGCCCCTCTCGCCTACCATGGTATCCAGACCGTCATGGAGATGCTTTACGAAATCAGCCAGCTGGGCCTCTTCCAGTGCACGCCACACCTCATCCTCATCGATCTCATTTTCGTATATACCGAAGGCCACGTTATTCCTTATGGTATCATCCGTAAGATACACGGTCTGGGGCACGTAGCCGATTATCCTTGCCCACTTGGGAAGGTTTTCATAGATGTCGGTGCCGTCGGACATTACATGTCCTTCCTGAGGCTTAAGCAGTCCCAGGATCACATCCGCAAGGGTGGTCTTTCCCGCACCGGAAGGGCCTATAAAGGCAACGGAACTTCCCTTCTTTATGGTCATGGACAGGTGCTCCAGGACATTCTCATCACCGGCGGGATATTTCATATTGATATTATCAACCACAAGCTCCTTTTCAAATTCCAGGGGAACATAGTTGGATTCATCGATATGCTTAACCCTGTACATCTCCGTTTCTTCAAGGAGCTTTAACATATCATAAGTAGAATCAAGCCTGGGCTTATTATAAAGAACGGAATTCATGGCATTGGTAAGACGTCCCACAGCAGGGAAAAGCCTGAAGGCAGCAACAGCAACTATTGCCACTTTGGTCAGCATCTCCGATACATCCTCGGAACTGTTGATCCTGAGCACCACTATGCCTATGAGACCGCCTACGCAGGCTATCTCATATATATATGACGGAATGCTGTTCAGGAACCCATTCCTTCTCATGGTCCTGGCACTTATGGTGCAGGCTTCCTCAAAACTCTGGGAGAAATACTCCTGTCTGTTCATTACCATGATCTCTTTTATACCGTTGAAAGCCTGGTTGAGATACTGGTACATTTTTGTATCATATTCAGCACCGATCTTACCGAATTTCTTTATCAGGCCCTTTAATCCGAAAAATATCAGCAGCATGCAGGATCCCAGTATGGCCGCCAGGGAAAATGCAAGCACAGGATCAAGAGTTACCAGATAGATGGTGATGGCCAGCACCGTAAAGGATTCTGCGAATATGCGGAACAGGTGAAGAAACAATGCAAAAACCCCGTCCACGTCCTGACGGATGCTCCTTATCAGCAGGGATGAGTTGACACCCAGATGAAACAGATAAGAGCTGTTTAAGTAGGCCTTTTCCATCTTTATGGAAAGATCCCGCTGTACAGTGGTGGAATACCAGGACTGCACATAGGAGGAAAACATAAGATAAAGGTTCTTTACTATGAACACAATGATTATGAGTACACCAAAAACAGTAACGGTTTTGGTCTGGCTGTCGAAATAGATATAGCGGGCTACTATCTTGTAATACCATTCATTTACAAGGTCGTCAGGCATCATTACTGACTGGATGAAGGGCAGTACTGCAGATACGCTTATGAGTTCACAGAAAGACCCCACCAAAGCTACCAGCATTACAAAAATGTACTGGACCTTCTGCTTGGAGGTCATCACGTAGTGTATTTTATTCAGTATATCGGATATGCTTCTCATTTAGTCATTCTCTCCTAAAAGGTCCTTCTTCCGGTCATGGATGTGGTTCAGTTCGATCTCGAAATTGCGGCGGTTTTTGGTTACCATGTCTGACAGAATCAGGCCGGAGAAAAAGGACTGTATGGCTGCCAAAGCGATGAAGCCGCTTACTACCAGGGTGGGCATATTTTCAACCAGGTGGGTATTCAGGAATTTTGCAAATACCCAGAGAAACATAACCGCCGCTACTATAAGCATGACAACGGCAAGGCTGGTGAAAAACTTAAAGGGCTTGTAGTTTTTGTATAGACTTACAATAGTTCCAAGTACCTTTGCACCGTCGGAGTAGGTGTTCAGCTTGCTCTCGCTGCCTTCAGGCCTGTCACGGTAGTCCACAACCACATTTTCTATCACCATCTCGTTAAATACCGCATGTATGGTCATCTCCGTCTCTATCTCAAATCCCCTGGACAGTACAGGGTAGCTCTTAACAAACTCATAGGACATGGCACGAAAACCTGTCATGATATCCTTTACATCACAGTGGAAGAATCTGTTGATGGTAGACCTGACCATGGAATTGCCGAAATTATGGAAGGGACGCTTGTTCTCCTTGAAATATGTCGAAGACAGACGGTCACCTACCACCATATCCACATTGTGGTTCAGCACCCTGTCTGCCATTTCTCTGGCGGACTCCATGGAATAAGTGTCATCACCGTCCACGCAGATATAGCACTGTGCATCTATCTCCCGGAACATCCTTCTTAAAACAAAGCCCTTGCCCTGCCTGGATTCACGCCTGACTATGGCACCGGCCCTTGCCGCAATCTCTGCGGTTTTGTCTGTGGAATTATTATCGTAAACGTAAACAACTGCCTCCGGAAGCACCCTTTTGGCATCAGTCACTACTTTTTCAATTGTCTTTTCCTCGTTATAGCAAGGAATAAGCACCGCTATGGGATCCATATCAATCTCCGTAACTTACAAAAACTATTTCGGCTGCACTACACTGTTCAGGTACTTAACAGCACTTTGGGGCAGGCCATGGGGATCAGCCTTAAGCACTTCCCTCATATGTTCTATATCCTTTATAACAGCAGGATGTATGCTGCCTGTTGAAACCCCTCCCATGGCATGTTCCACAGTGACACAATTCATAAAATCAATCCGGGCACCGTTTCTCAAAAGATCCACCACATAGGGATAATCCTCTAAGAGCCTGTATGAGGTATCATATTTCCCATATTTTTCAAAAAGCTCCCTGCTCTCGAAGGTACAGCACCCGCTGATCAAGTTTCTTTTTCTCACCATATATCCTGCCAGTGCTTTGGGGCAGAAGCGAAGAGCAAGCCCCAGCATCACAGTGGGTCTTTTTTTCTTCCTGTCCGGATAGACATCTATACGTCTGCTGGTCAGCATGAGAGACTTCTTTTTTTCCATCTCATTTACAATGGCTGACACGGTTCCGGATGTATGATAGCGCTCCCCGGGACAGCAGCTTATAAAATACTTGCCCTCTGACCTGTCTATCACGGAATTGATGTGGGCTACAGTTCCCACATTTTCTTCGTTAAAAAAGATCTTAACAGCATACCCGCGTTCTCTTATCTTTTCCGCCAGTCTCTCAACCTTAGCAGGGTCTTTGACCTTAGAGCCGTCATCGCTGAAGACCACCTCAGCATTGGGATAATCCTGGGATATGATGGAATCCACCGTTTCATCCAGCTCAGAGGCATTATTATACATCAGAACCCATATGCTTACCAAAGGGGCATTCTGTTCATTTACCATTCTTAGCCGCCTCATCAAGCATGCTCTCTGCCTGCGCACTTGCAGCTTCCTGCCATACCTTTGCAGAGCTCTCATCATAAGTAAGCTTCCGCACATTGTACTGGACATCCTCCAGGATCTTTCTGTTGGCAGAAATAATATCCGCAAGCATACCGATTATAAAAGTCATAAAACCTATTATCATCAATGTACAGGCCAGGATCAGGGACTGTACATGGCCGCCGGCCTGATGCTGGAAAAAAAGTATCAAAAACTTTACGCCAATACCAAAACCTACAGCGAAGGGCATGGAGCCAAGGATTGTCAGCACCATCAGAGGTCTGTACATAAGCAGGGCTCTCAGTATGGTCAGCATGGACTTTTTAACATATCCCCACATGCTGTTGAAAAGCCTTGACTTTCTCAGCTCCGGATTGGTCCTTACGGGAACGGA
>JAILDD010000206.1 GCA_024689605.1 Lachnospiraceae bacterium | reverse complement strand
CTATTGTCAACGATGTGGCTACAGCGGTGAGATAAATATCGTCAATGACGAGGACGGCAAGCTTGTATGGGAATGCCCCAACTGCAAGAACCGCGACCAGAATACCATGAATGTGGCAAGACGTACCTGTGGCTACATCGGCACACAGTTCTGGAACCAGGGACGCACACAGGAGATCCGTGAGCGTGTTCTGCACCTTTGATAATGATCAACTGATATGAATTACGCTGAGATCAAATACAATGATATAGCAAACGGTACGGGTGTACGCACAAGCCTTTTCGTAAGCGGCTGCACCCACCATTGCAAAGAATGCTTTAATCCCATGACATGGGATTTTTGCTATGGAAAAAAGTTTGACAGTTCTGTCGGGGATGAAATAATAAAATCCCTTGAGCCTGCATGGATTTCAGGCCTTACCCTTCTCGGCGGTGAGCCTATGGAGCCTGCTAACCAGAAAGTTCTGCGTCCATTCCTCGAAAAAGTAAAAGATGCATATCCCGAAAAAAATATCTGGATATACTCCGGATATACATTTGAGGAGCTGACTGACGTTAACTACACCCGTGCCCATACTGAGGACACCCTTCCCCTGCTTTCACTTGCGGATGTTTTAGTTGACGGGGAATTCGTCCTTGATCTGAAGAACATTTCCCTTCGTTTCCGCGGCTCATCAAACCAGCGGTTAATCGACCTAAAAGCTTCCCTTGCTGCTGGCTGTGCAGTAATATCTTCAGAGCAGACAAATTAAGCCCATTCCTTGAAATCCCCTCTTTTTAAGAATATACTTATAGTATACGAAGCAGTATTTCCTTTATGAGCTATCACTGCTGAATTTACTTTTTATTGCTCTCGTGACAACAAGTTTTTTGTCCTGAATAGTTACAACGGAAAATTCAATATTTTCCTATCAGTCAGCAAGACATTCCTTACATACAGGAAAGGAGACCATATGGGAAAAAAATTACGCATAGTTATCGCTGTCAGCATAATAGTCATTCTCATTGCCATAATAGCTGCCATAAGGATAATCGGCGGAAAGCAGAAACAGATCCCCCCCAATGATCCCATGACCGCAGGAAATACTGCGGGCAACCTGTACAACGGCGGACTTTTCTGTGAATCCGACGGCAAGATTTATTTTTCGAACAGCTATGATTCCGGAAAACTCTATGTAATGGATGCGGCAAGCGGCGAATGCAAAAAACTGTCAGAAGGAAATGCAACCTTTATATGCGCAGCAAACGGCTACGTCTACTACTATACCGATACAGCCGCCGACAAGACAGGTCTCGGATATGTCCGCCGGGGCCGGGGAATCTACCGCTATGATACCCATCATTCAAATAATAACCTGCTTACCGATGTAACCAGTGACGGAATGATGCTCGCCGGCAACAATATTATATATACCTGCTTTTCAGAAGATGAAAAGGATGACGGCAATGCCAAAATAACAGTCAACAGCATAGCCATAGCAGGCGGCGATCCCGTGACCCTCATGTCAGGCCATCCCAAGATCGGATGCTACTACAGCGGACAGATGTATTACTCCGACAATCAGACCACCGGCACCCTTAATACCATGGATCCTGTATTCGGCTCCACAAATGAAGTCTCCACAGAGCGCATGTACCTGCCGATAGTTGACGGACAGATGGTTTATTATCTTGATTCCAATGACGATTATCATCTGAAAGCATACAATCTGGGCGACGGCAGCATTTTTACCATTGCAGATGAAAGATGCGACAGTTTCAATCAGTACTATGACTGGATCTACTATCAGACCGTTGTAGCTGATGACCCTGAGGGATACGCCCTGAAAAGGATTCATACTGACGGAAGCGGTATGGAGACAGTACGCATGGGTGTCCACAGGAATATAAGCATCACCTCCGATTATGTTTATTTCAGGGATTTCGGCAGCGATGTGCCTATATACAGAACACCCACAAACGGATCGGTAAACGTTACCAACTTTGACCAGGCTGCAAGCGCTGTTATTGCCACACAGTAAACAGGCAAGCAGCAAAACATCCGTAATCTATAGCCGCAGTATGTATTTATAATTACAAATATCAGCCACCGGAAGGAAAACTATGACAATCAGCGAAGCAAAAGAAAAACTGAAATATATAGAAGATATTCCCGGGGGACCTACCCTCCTGGATCTTTCAAAAATCCGTTTTGACATAGATGAAGTCGAATGGATACTGACCAGGTACAACAAACCTGACAGTTTTTCACCGGATGACCACGGCCCGGTATGCAGCAAACTCGTTTTCAAAGGTTCAGAAGATTTTGATTCATTAAAACTTTTTGACGTGGTGGCCGCAATGGACCGTTTTCGCATAGACCGGGATACCTGTGACCGGATATTCGATATGTCCTACAAGACAGTCCTGATGGATCTCGCCGTAAAATTCGGAATTAAACACAGCGGTTCATCAATTTCAGATATTAAAATCGACAGGGAAGATGCCGCCCGCTATCCCCAGTTCCTGCAGCTCCTGGACCAGGCCCAGGAACAGGCAGAGCTTTTCAGACAGCAGATGAATATTGACCATGCATTATGGGCATTCCCCGAAAGTTTTGATATGACCATCGAAAATGTGATAAAGCACAGGGCTGACGAGCCCAGACGGATCTGCGGCGCAGATGTGCCGAAAGAAAGAAATGAGATGGTGAAGCTTATACTCAGTGAGTACTAATAACTTCTCCCTTCCACAGTAACACCTTCCCCGGCTTCAGAAGCCTCTGTATCCTCACACCTGCACATCAATTCCTGCGAATACAGAATCAGCCGATGTTATCATGCCAGCAGCTGAAAATTTCCCTGAGGAAAACGCTGCATCAAATCCGGATACATTTCCCTTTATCCCCATTGCAGCATCACTCCTGTTCATCTGGTGTTTTATCATCCCCTTAAGATAATCCATGTCAGCCTTTAACATCGCCTTCTGTTCTTCCACACGGTGTTTACGCTTCAGGCCGTCCAGATCCTCCCTGGTCATATGAGGATCCAGGATTTCCATATCTTCAAAAAACTCCATAGCTTTTTCCAGTTCTTCCAGCGTCTCCTCATCCATCCGGGAGATCATCTCGTTTAAATCGGAAACCATATCCTCGGAAAAAGCCTCCGGGGCCTCAGCGGTACATTCAGCCACTTCCTCTGCTAAAGCTTCGCGTTCCTCAAAAATCTCATCTTCCTGCTTTGAAACAGCTTCTTCACCGGCATTCACCAGCGAATCTTTAATAGCCTTTACTGTCTCCTCCTGCCGGCTGGCATTTTCGTCCCTCTGTATGTTATTTGCTGCAATTTCTTCTAGCTCCAGATGGTGCTTTTTCTTCCTTGCCGCCATTTCCATGCGTTTTGCATGGGTTAGCGCCAGTTGAAGATCCTCTGCATCACCGTCTCCCGCGGATATCTTCCGTTTGATCTCCACCACTTTCCTCTTTGCGGATATCACAGCCTGTCCGGCACTTACAGAGGTCTTGGCACGCTGTATTTTCCCTGCCACCTCTTTATAATTATAGTTAGTTCTTGATTTGACTTTTTCCTTTTTATCATTATTGCCTGTTTTTCCATGCGTAATTAAGTTTTCATTTAATTTTTCTTGAGTGTTTTCAATGTCATTTTCCCTATTTCGCTTTAATTCGCGAATGATTTTATGCATATGACTGGATTCCTGCGTTTTTTCAGCCTCTGCAGCTTCCTTTTGACGCACAAAAAAATCAGGCTGCCCCACTTTCCCAGCCGCCTTAGCTGAATTACAAAATGACCTTCCGGAACTATATCCTGATGAAAAATCCGTAAATTGATATAAAGAAGTGCTGCTTAGTCTCATCATAGATCACTACCTCCGTGTAGCCGACACTGAAATCCTTTTCAGCATTAGGATAAGACAAATACTCTATTTCTTGTATCGTCATAAATAGGGAAAGAAATAACCCCGAACCAGTTTTTTGTGTTAAAATATGTGCATTAGCGAACAGTACGAAAATTGTCGCGATATAGTCACAGATACAGTCATATGAGAAATAACAATACCGCAGGAAAAGCAGAAAATGTGTCCACAGAAAAAAAGTATAATGTGATCTTTATACTTTTCGCTGTTGCAGTTATTGTATCTTTCATCGCATTTATCCCCTCCAAAAGCGATTATGTTGCATTTAACGAAGACGACCAGCTGTTCTTTGGTGATGACTGGCAGCTTGAAAACGGTGCATACGTAAGCACAGAGGACAATCTGATTAATTATCAGAACGGTGACGGTTATATCATTATTACAAAAAAAATCCCCGAGAACACCCCCTCAGCCTCTTCACTGAATTTCAGGTCAAGAAACCTGGCATATATAATGTATATTGATGGAAAAGAAGCAGACCGCTTCATGCCTGAAATATCCAGATTGTCAGGGGTATCCTACGGAAGCAGCTTTCATCATATCACGCTTCCGGAGGATCCGGCAGGAAAAGAGATCACTCTAAAGCTTAAATATCTATATCCCGACAAGAACTGTTATATAGACATATTCTATGTAGGCGACGGCAGCACTTTCAGTGCAGAGTTTATCCGCAGCCACATGCTGGCATTCATCATAAGCCTTCTGATAATATTGTTTGGTATTGTGTCATTTATACTGGCAGCAGTTTCAAGAGCCAGCATTTCCAGCGGCTTCATATATCTCGGAATGATAGGCATACTGACCGGACTCCTGACACTAAGCGAAACACTTTTCATGCAGTTCATGGTGGGCAATTCAGAGCTATGGCACAGCATATCCTATCTGGTCCAGATGCTTCTTCCCTACCCCGGTTTCTGCTATGTGAACTGCATCATGATGAAGCCAAATAAAAAATACAATGCGATAGTTTTCGATATCATCTGTGTAATGACATCGTTCTGCATCATCCTCACTTCCATAGGAGTAGCTGATTATCATTCATTACTGCCTTTTATCCACCTGATAGATGCAGTGATCATCGCTGTCATTGTAGTGATGCTGGTAAAGGATGCCATCAGGTACAAAAAAGAGCAGAAAAAAAATCCAAACATATTTGTCTACATATCCTTCGCAGTATTCAGCCTGACCGCAGTGCTGGATGTCTGCCTTTATGACTTCGGACATAAACACCATACTGCAGATGTCAACAGATTCATGCGCATAGGCCTGCTGTTCTTCATCATCACTCTGATAATAAAATCCATCAGTCTGATGATGGAAAACATACGGAAAAGCAATGAGTTCGAGATAGTAAACAGGATTGCTTACATCGATGCTCTGACAGAGATAGGTAACCGTGCCGCATTCATTAAATATGAAAGTGACCTGTTCGAAAAAATAGCAAATGAAGAAATCCCCGGCGTGAGGATCGGAATGTTTGACCTGAACTGTCTGAAAAGCGTAAACGACAACTGCGGCCACACTGCCGGCGACAAGTATATCAAGGGTGCTGCTACAGCCCTGCAAAAAGCCTTCGGTTCAGAATGCAAATGCTTCCGAACCGGCGGCGATGAATTTGTGGTAATAATGGAAGGAACCGAAACTGCCACAGAGGAGTTTTTTGAAAAGTCCATTGAACAGCTGGAAAAAGAAGAAGCCGAGTTTGATAAAAACTCCGGACTGGATATCCACATGTACATTGCTGCCGGAAGTGCATACGCCGGAAACGGCATAAGCATTACGGACGCTGAGAAAAAAGCCGATTCCCTGATGTACGAAAATAAGAAACAGTACAAGCTAAAGCACGGCCAGTTCCTTCGGTAACATCAATTGCCTGTATAGGCATCCTTTTCTTCGAAGCTTATCCATTCATACTGTTCATCATGTTGTACATCATATATATACTCCTGCTGGTCATAGAACTTACCCGCATAGCAGTAACAAGGACACCAGAGCGCAGCCGTTTCGTCAACACGGGCTGTGCTTGAATAAGCAAGGCCGGTCTTGTCATATATCTTTATGGTAACACCATCTGCCTCCATGGTTGAGGGCTGGCCTTCCCTGGCATTCTTGGCCTCCGTCACGAAAAAAGTCTTTGTAACACTGTCCCCCGTATCATGGATATAGATCACTTCATATGGCATATCTGCACCGTGATCCGCATAAAGAAATACGTTGCCAACGCTGTCAGCCGGATGTCCAATATTTACATATTCCTGAATCTCTGTATTGAACGCGCAGAGATCCAGATCATGAGAGCCCTTCCAAGTAAGGTACACAAAGGCATCATCGCCTGTTACCACCGGGATCATGGGCACAACCGGCTCAGTATCCGTATCCGTAATCTCTATTTCAAGCTGGTTCTCATAATATCCGTCTGCAGTACATTTTATTTTATATACTCCGGGAACTATACCTGTGAAAAAAGCATGTCCGGCATTATCGGTTTCGGCAAATTCTTCATAGTCTTCCCGCTTCAGCTGAAGCATTGCCCCCTCCAGACTGCCCGTTTCATTTGCACCTATCACGCTGACCGTCAGGGCACCATCCGCACCTTCCGGAGTGCTGTCGGCAGTTCCTGTGGTATCCTCTTCTGCCGGTTCTGCAGATGCCGGATCCGCAGGAGTATCAGGGGTATCAGCGTCACCGTCAGGCAGCGTTTCGCTTATCTCAGTACTTTCGCTCCTTGCACGGTCCCTGATAATAAGCACGCCCAGCGCTACAGCCATGGCAATCATCACAGCCGCAACGACTCCTACAATGATAATTGGCAGAATTGACTTTTGGGGTGCAGCGCTGCTTTTAACATAATTGCTGGCAGCAATCTTCTTAAGCTCTGAATTCGCATCATCCTTGACAACATAAACAGTCTTGTCATCACCGATCTGCTCTCCGCAGTGTCTGCAAAAAACCGAACCGTCAGCGATTTCTTTTCCACAGTTAGTACAATACATTTTCTCCCCCTAATGATACGGCAAGCATCCTGCCTCATAACTTACTTTATCTTCCGGCCCTCTCCGTAAGCAGATAAACAAGCGGTGAATTCCAGTATATGGT
>JAILDD010000126.1 GCA_024689605.1 Lachnospiraceae bacterium | reverse complement strand
GTGCCGGACCAGTTTACCATGCAGACACAGAAGGATGTGGTACTGCGTCATCCCAGGAAAGGTATAATGAATATTGATGTCCAGAGCTTCGGAAGGCTGGGGCATAGGCTGGCTGACGAAGTAGGAGCAAAGGACCGGCTGATTCTTGATGATACCGGCAAGAACCTTATCCTTAGAAAACTGTCTTCCGATCTTGGTGATAAGCTTCCTGTTATCGGGAGCAGCATAAAAAAGACAGGATACATCCATGAGGTGAAGTCAGCCATATCTGAATTTGAGCAGTATGGAATCGCTCCGTCCGATATTGACAGGCTGATGGAATTCACATCCGGGAAGCCATTCCTTAAAGGAAAGCTTTCTGATCTGAAATGTCTCTATGAAGAAATGAACAGGTTCTGCGGTGACAGGTTTATCACCCGGGAAGAAAAGCTCGATGTGCTGGCTGAAGATGTCAGCCGCTCTGAGAGACTTAAGGGGAGCATAGTTGCTTTTGATGGTTTTACAGGTTTTACGCCCGTGCAGAATAATGTTATCACTGCGCTTATGAAGACTTGTTCCGAGGTCTGGATGAGCATCATAATGCCGGCCGGGGAATATGAAGATTACAGGAGGCACAATGAGGAACACAGACTTTTTTCGCTGAGCATGAGAACTATGTTTTCAATGGAACAGTTAGCCCATGATGCTGACTGCGGACGAATGAGAGATGTTTTTCTGTCTGATGAAAAAAAGTGTCGTTTTTCTGAAAAAAAAGCTCTTTCCTGTCTTGAAAAAAGTCTTTTCAGACCAGGGTACAAACCGTTTTCCGGCGCATTGTTCGAGGAAATCAGTCTGTTTTTTGCAGAGGATCCAAGGGCAGAACTCAGGGAGATATTTATCCGTATCGCTGAAATGACGCTTGAACAGGGATATGCATACAGGGATATAGCGGTAGCAGTGGGTGATACAGAGAGATATCTTCCGTATATAGATGAACTTTCGGAGGAATTTGGTATTCCTGTTTTTGCTGATAACAGCCATAGCCTTGAGCTTAATCCTTTTGCTGAATTCATCAGGAGCGGGCTTGAAACTGTGGCTGAGGGATTTACATATGAGACGGTCATTCATTTTCTTCGCAGCGGCCTGACAGGAATATCAAGAGAGGATGTGGATCTGCTGGATAATTACCTGTTTGCTACAGGTATGCGGGGTGAAAAAAAGTGGAGCCGTTCGTTTGCAAGAATACCCAAATACATGAGACGTATGGATAGGGATGAAGGAAATCCCGGAGCCGGAAATAACGGCGAACAGGAAGCCTGGCAGTCCATAAAAGCACTGGAACATATAAATTCCATCCGGGAACAGATTTATGATATGCTTACGCCCCTTATAAATGTAAAAAAAGGAAAGAGCGCATCGGAAATTACAAAAGCTCTTTATGACTTTATTGTTTCAGCAGGTATCGCGGGGCGGCTGAATGACTGTGCAAAGCGTTTCGGTGAAATGGGTGACCAGGCATCCAGGAAAGAATATGAACAGGTTTACCGTTATATATGCGAGCTTTTGGAACAGATACATGCCCTTCTCGGTGAAGAACCCATGGATATTGCTGAGTATACTGAGATAATAAAGGCCGGTATTTCGGAAATGCGCGTTGGCGTCATTCCGCTGGATGTTGACAGGGTAGTGATCGGTGATACGGAGAGAACCAGGTTTAAGCCTGTAAAAGTGATGTTTTTAGCCGGACTTAATGACGGAGTAGTGCCTGCATCAAATTCATCAGGCGGGATCATTTCTGATCTGGACCGGGAATTCCTTTCGGGATCAGGTTTTGAGCTGGCCCCGACGCCAAGACAGAAGATGTATATCCAGCGTCTGTACATGTATCATGTTATGACCAGACCTTCTGAGAGACTGATACTTTCGTATTCACGTATGAACAGTATGGGTGAGAGTTTACGGCCATCATACCTTGTGGCACAGATAAAAAAGTTATTTCCGGAACTCAGGGAAATTTCAGCATCGGACAGAAAGGGTGTGGACTTGATGCCCGGAGGCAGAGGGGAGGTAAGACTTCTTTCCGGTCTTCTGAACAGATACGCATCCGGAGTCATAAGCGATGATGAGTCGAGATTTCTGCGAACACTGCTTGCAAGATACAGAGATAAAGAACCTGCTTTATGCAGTGAACTTATTGAAAAGGCGTTTATAAAATATGCATCGAATCCCCTTTCTCCTAAAGCAGTAGCTATGCTGTATGGGAATATGTTAAAGGAGAGTACAAGCAGCCTGCAGGGATTTGCAGGATGTCCGTATTCCCATTTTCTGAGGTTTGGAATGCGGTTAAGTGAACGTGAGAGCTCTGCCATTGATTCAAGGGATACGGGGGTAATATATCATGGCATCCTGCAGCGGCTTGGCGAAATGCTTAAGGCGGAAGGCCGGGAATGGGGAGATGTGGATGAGGAATTCCTGGATAAGATGCTTGACCATATACTTAAGCAGATAGCTGCCGAGATGGGACAGGAGACTTTATATCAGGATGCAAGAACAGCGTATCAGTTAAAAAGGATCCGGCGTATAGCAGGACGCAGTGCTTCCGTGCTCTGCTATCAGGCTTCTAAAAGTGACTTTAAGCCTGTTGAATATGAGAGAAGGTTTTCAAGAATAATATCCGGCGATAAAGCTCCGGGAAAGATCGGTATTACCGGAACCATCGATCGTATAGATACCTGTGACAGGGATGAAAAAAAATTAGTAAAGATCATAGATTATAAATCCGGGGAGAACACCTTTAAGTTTGCCGAGCTTTATTATGGTGTTAAGATGCAGCTTCCGCTTTATCTGGAGGAAGCGGTCAGGTTTATGTCCGGGGAAGGAAAAAAAGAAGCAGTGCCGGCAGCGTTCTTCTATTTTACGCTCAAGGATCCCTTAGTGCCATTTGATGGTATTGATGAAGAGTCGTATGAAACATACTGTGACAGTTATCTTAAAGATGCTCTTCGCCCGGACGGATGGTTTACGGATGAGGCTATACCGGCGCTTGATAACAGTCTGGAAGGACAGAGCAGATCGGATGCTGTAAAGCTTCGTCTTAAGAAGGATGGATCACCTTACAGCGGATCGACTATCCTATCGGAAACTGAGATGAGGGCTATGATGGATTTTACTGCGAAAAAACTTGAGGATACAGGAAAGGAAATACTTTCAGGGAAAAAGGACATATCGCCGATAGAGGATAGCTGCAAGTATTGTCATTATAAAGAACTTTGCAGCTTTGATGCCGGAATACGCGGGTATGAACGCAGGAAGATGGAGATAAACGAAGACGAAGCCCGGATGAAAGTGTGTGGGAACGGAGAAGCAAATGGGTAAAGTAAGATATACAGAAGAACAGCAGGCGGTCATAGATGCAAGAAAATCCAATCTCCTGGTTTCCGCGGCGGCAGGAAGCGGAAAGACTGCGGTATTGACACAGAGGATAGTATCTCTTATAAACGATCCGGATGATCCTGCGGATATAGACAGCATGCTGATAGTCACATTTACAAAGGCGGCGGCAGCTGAGATGCGGGAAAGGATAGGAAATGCCATTTCTGCTGAAATGGAGAATGATCCGGATAATATGCATCTTGCAAAGCAGGAGACACTGCTTCACAACGCACAGATCACTACTATCGACAGCTTCTGCCTTTTCGTGGTAAAGAATCATTTCAGTGCCATAGACCTGGATCCGGGTTTCAGGGCAATGGATGAGGCTGAGAGAACACTGTTA
>JAILDD010000078.1 GCA_024689605.1 Lachnospiraceae bacterium | reverse complement strand
AACAGAATCGGCTTTTACCACATTATCGCAATGCAGCTTTACATTCTGCACGGAATATACGCTGACAGTATTTTCAGCATCCTCTGACAGATACTTGATCATAATGGCGAAACAGTAAGCCGTTCCGCCTACACCGGGATTTCCCAGTTCCGGCCTTGACAGGTCCTTACCCTCCGTCTCCGGTTCATGAAATATAAATCTAAAATCAGGCATGCTCCATTATCCCAAAGTTACGCTTCTGTTCGCTCCGTTTAGCAAATACCCTGCAGACAGCATTTCATCAAATACAGCCACAAGATCCTCTGGTGTCATAAGACGCCCTTTCTGATACACAGCCATCTCCTTTATCTTCGGATCCATATTCTTTAAAAAAGACGTATCCATCATATCCGGTGAGATCCCGTTTATCATAAGCTTACCCCCGCCATATTCGGCAGCGGCTGCCTTCATGGCACCAAGCAGGGCGTATTTGGCCACAATATAATCTGTCATGAATTTCGGAGGAATTTCATCAGCCACATACTTTGTAAGCATGACCACAGCACGTGCTCCCTCAATCTTTTTCATATCAGGGAAAAATCCGGAAGCAAGCTTTAAAAAGCTCTCTGCCTGTATCCTGAAAGACTGCTCCACCCTGTCAGTATCCAGCTCTTTTAACCTCATATAAGAAAAAGCAGGGGCCGGCAGGAACATAAACTTTTCCGGCACCCCGCCAGTATTCCGTATATCCTTTATCAGTCTCTCAGTTTCAGACAGATCCGAAAGATCAGCCTTGAATACTTTTATATCTAATTCAGGAAACTCTGCTTTTATCGCATCAAACTTTTCCGGTCTGCCGAAACAATGGGCCAATATACACAGGTCTCCATCGTTCTTCTTAGCCAGATGCCTTATATACGTGCTCCCCACATCCGAGGATGCACCGATCAAAAGATAAGTATTGCTCAATATTCCTGTACTCCTGCAGTTATCGCTGCCTGCGATACCTTCTGTCCATCCTGATTCACTATCACAGCTTTTATCCGGATGGTCCTTACCGCTTCATGAACCTCTTCTACGGTACCCATTACCGTAAGCACATCGCCGATATATACCGGATTATGAAATCTTGACTTCACCTCGTGCAGTATGCAATGCTCACCGGGAAGATAGACGCCTGCGAGCCTTGAGTAAAATGAAGAAGTAAGCATGCCATAGACAAGCCTTCCCTTGCAGCCATGCCTTTTTGCATAATCCTCATCAATATGCATGGGGTTAATATCTTCACTGATCTCAGTGAATTTATCCTGCATCTCCTCCGTAACCTCTACGGTAAAGGACTCTGTCATGCCTATCGTAAGCTCTGAGATAGTATAATGGTTCATATTCAGGATACCGCCTTTTCGATGATATCGAGCATCTCGCCGACATTCTGCATTCCGACTACATCCTTCATCTGGAATTTCATCCCGAAGGCTGACTCAATCTCTGATATGAGAGTGATATGCATAAGGGAATCCCAGTCTTCTACATCATCAGCGGTGGTAGACTCCACTACGACTATGCTGTCATCGTCAAATACATCATGAAAAACATCATTTACCTTACTAAGGATCTCTTCTCTGCTCATGCCGTCCCTCCGTACTAGCTGCGTGTAGTTTCCATAACTGAAACATTATAGCATAATATGGTAGCTTTTTCCATGCATACGTTCTGTGGCCGACATATGCCCGCAAATCACGCTTCACTACCTTTGTTTTGCGTCGTCGCATTCGGACGACGCTTTGGCTCCTAATGGACAGTGTCGCGTCGCGCCGCCGAGCTCCTAGCAAAACTTCAGTCGTTCGCTACCGATTTGCTCAGCATATACCGTCCACAGAACTTACACTTTGCAACACCATTTTACACCTCAGAATAGTCTATACGGTACTTGACACCAAATCATACTGCAAAAATTCAAAATAAAACTTCCCACAGACTAAAAGTGAGAAGTTTTAACATAAAAGAGATTAACAACGAAAGAATCTTTAACTCGTAATGTAGGTATTCCGCACTTGGTATTCATCTACCCTGCAGACATACTTTCCAGGCTCGGTTTCTGTAAACCCTTTTTCTTTATAGACATCCTTAACCATAGCGTTCTTAGCAGTGGGTATATACTCAGCGCGGATTTCATTAAATCCGTTGGATCTGGCAGTGGAGACGATCGTGTTTACAATGTAGTCTTCCATAGTGCGCTTAAGGACGCGGCAGCTCATAAGCCATGTATCCACAAAGGCATAGCCATCCTCTTTCTTCATTATGACCACGCTTACCAGACCATGATCGCCGAAGCGGTCCTTGAGAGTGAAATAAAGAGTGATATAGGAATCATCATTGGCAAGAGCCTCTATCTCTTCCTGGGTATAGCGGATGGTCCGCAGGTTGAACTGGTTTGAACGCTGTGTAAGCTGTGCGATCCTGGGATAATGAAATTTGTCAAAAGGACCTGCGTAGGCTTCCATTTTAAGATCTTTCAGATAATCCTCATAGCTGCCAAAGCTTTCACGCACCTTTGTACGCTGAGCCTCCGCCCTGTACTGATCCGTCCTTCCAGCATCCTCTGCACTGTAGGCCACAGTTTCAAAGAGGTTTAGCTGCTTCAAGAAATTTAGGTATTCTGCAGGATCCTCAGGCATTTCAGGGACTGTTATTTCAGGGATGAGTTCACGCACCAGGTTCCTTTCAAAGGGATTGTCATCTATGAATACAAAGCTGTCCATTCCGAGATTAAGGGTCTCACGGATATGTCTTATATTCGAAGCCTTGTCTTCCCAGTTTGCAACAAAGCAGGCTATATCCTCAAGATGAAGTACCATTTCCGGATGTTTTTTAAAGGGTTCCTTTGCCTTATCCTCATCATTCTTGCTGCATATCGCAAGCAGAATTCCGCGTTTTTTTAATTCCTTAAGCCAGACCTGAAATTCCTGAAAGGCTCTTCCTATGCCCAACTCACCTATCTGGATTCCTTCCAGTCCGTCATCACCAACTACGCCACCCCAGAGAGTATTGTCCAGATCAAGGACTACGCATTTCTTTATGCTGCCCTTCATTGCACATATCACTTTCAAAATTTCTTCCGCTATCACAGGAAGGATTTCTGTGGAATAGGGCATCCTGGCCGCAAAATAAAGCTTGCTGTCGCAAAACCTCTCCACACCTACACGGCTCTGCAGAGAATCAAGGTCTATGATATA
>JAILDD010000077.1 GCA_024689605.1 Lachnospiraceae bacterium | reverse complement strand
TTGCGGAATACAGGAAGACACCATTATACACCGGTGATTTCGCACTGTGGCAGTACACCTCATCGGGAACGATTGATGGGATAAATACGAGAGTAGATTTAGATCTTGTTTGGAATAGATAAATAGTTTTTTTTTCAGTGTACGCAGAAGATAATGAATATAGGAGGAAGAAATGGGAAAGATTACGGTTGAAACATGCAATATTGAGGGCCTTAAGGTCATTACTCCTACGGTGTTCGGGGATAAGCGCGGATACTTTATGGAGACTTATAACTATAATGATTTTGCGGCAGCGGGAATTGACTGCACCTTCGTACAGGATAACCAGTCTGCCTCAAAGGGTGGGGTGCTGAGGGGACTTCATTTCCAGAAAAACTTCCCCCAGGATAAACTTGTCAGGGTCATAAAAGGTGAGGTCTTTGATGTGGCTGTGGATCTGAGAAAAGGTTCAGAGACTTTCGGCCAGTGGTTCGGTGTGGTCCTTTCGGAAGAGAATAAGAAGCAGTTCTTCATTCCAAAGAATTTTGCCCACGGTTTCCTGGTACTTTCGGATTATGCGGAGTTCTTTTATAAATGTACCGATTTTTATCATCCTGATGACGAGGGCGGACTGCCTTACAACGATCCCGATATAGGGATAGAGTGGCCCTTTAAGGATGGGGTGGAATTAAATCTTTCTGACAAGGACACCAAATGGGAATCTTTTGCAAAATATAAAGAGGAGCATTGATGAAGCCTGTCTCACTCTTAAAAGAGCTTATAGACAACAGAGCACTCATATGGAAATTATCATGGAACGATTTCAAGAAGCGTTATGCCGGTTCATACCTGGGGTTTGCGTGGGCACTTGTACCACCGGTCGTAACGGTTCTTATGTACTGGTTTGTCTTTGATATCTTCTTCGGGCAGAAGGCGCAGTTAGTAAAGGAAGGGATAGAGCTTCCTTATGTGGTTTATCTTACCGCCGGTCTTGTGCCCTGGTTTTTCTTTACGGAAGCACTGCAGCAGGCAACCAATGCACTGCTGGAGTATGTTTTCCTCGTTAAGCAGGTTGTGTTCAAAATAAGCATACTGCCACTTATCAAAGTAACGGCGGCGCTTTTTGTACACGCATTTTTCATTGTAGTCATGCTGGCTGTGGCGGCGGTTTACGGCATGTACCCCAGCATATATACGCTGCAGATTTTCTATTACGGTTTCTGCCTGTTCATTCTGGTGCTTGGCATATCCTATGCCACATCGGCAGTTGTGGTATTTTTCAGGGATCTAAGCCATTTGATACAGGTGGGGCTGCAGATAGGCATGTGGGCCACACCTATCTTGTGGAATATAAATAACATTGCCGGCCATAAGAAGCTGACCTTCGTACTGGAACTGAACCCCATGTGTTATATAGTAAACGGCTACAGGGATGCAGTGGCCGGGACAGCCTGGTTCTGGCAGGATCTTTCAGGCACTATGTATTTTTGGGGATTTACCATAGTGACATTTATGATCGGTGCGTTCGTGTTTAAGAGACTGAAGGTTCATTTTGCGGATGTGCTGTAATAAATATAAAGATGAGCGAAGAAAATAAAAAGAGCGAAAAAGCGATATCGGTATCTCATATAGAAAAGATCTACAAGCTTTACGACAGGCGGTCGGACAGGCTCAGGGAGGCTCTGCTTCCCATGGGTAAGAAAAGGCATAAGGATCATTATGCCCTGAAGGATGTGAGCTTCGATGTGGGCACCGGAGAGTGCGTGGGAATAATCGGGACAAACGGTTCCGGCAAATCCACCATACTTAAGATCATTACCGGAGTCCTTACACCTACTGCGGGAACAGTGGAGATCAACGGCCGCATATCTGCTCTGCTGGAGCTGGGCGCAGGCTTTAATCCTGAATATAACGGCATAGAGAATATTTACTTAAACGGAATGATGATCGGTTTTTCCAGGGAAGAGATAGACAAAAAGCTGGAGGCCATACTTGAGTTTGCTGACATCGGCGACTATGTTTATCAGCCGGTAAAGACCTATTCCTCAGGTATGTTTGTCCGGCTTGCTTTTGCCCTTTCCATAAATATCGATCCGGAGATCCTTATAGTGGATGAGGCACTGTCTGTTGGCGACGTATTTTTTCAGGCAAAATGCTATCACAAATTTGAGGAATTCAAGGAACAGGGCAAGACCATTCTCTTTGTTTCCCATGACATGTCCAGCATAAGCAAGTACTGCGACAGAGTGGTACTGCTTGATAAAGGCACAAAGCTTGCGGAAGGCAGCTCAAAGAAAGTGATCGATATCTACAAGCAGGTACTGGTGGGCCAGTACAAGGCGCCTGAGACTGTGATGGCAGAAAATGTGGAAAATGGCGTAACCCAGGCGGCCGGTACTTCAGATGATAGTGTTAATGCCGGGGATAGCGCAGGGATAGCAGCTGCTGAAAGCGGCAAAGAGAATGTTGCAGACAATGTTTCTTTATCAAATGATGATATCTCGAAAAAGGGGCCGGCAAATTTAGAAAAGGATACCCTTGAATACGGAAACGGCAAGGCGACTATCACGGATGTTTATCTTACAGACGAAAACGACAGAAAAGTAAATGCCGTAGTAAAAGAAAGTTATTACACTATCCATATGAATGTAACTTTCTCCCAGGACTGTCCGGCACCCATATTCGCATTTACGATCAAGGATGTGAAGGGCACGGATATAACAGGCACCAATACCATGTATGAAAAGGCTTTCCTTTCATCTGTCAAGGCAGGAGAAAAAAAGACCATAACCTTCAGGCAGAAGATGATGCTCCAGGGCGGAAACTATCTGGTTTCCTTCGGGGTGACAGGTTTTGAAAACGAGAACTTCACTGTTTACCACAGGCTCTACGATGCAATAGCAATGGAAGTCATCTCAGATAAAAATACCGTAGGCTACTTCGATCCCGGTTCTGAGGTGAAAGTGGAATAAAGGAATTATAAAAGTGAAAGAAGAATACATCGGCAAAGTAAAACTTAATCTTGAAAAATATCCCGGTGAGGATTTTTACTGTGATGGTGCCATAGAGGACAGACTTTTAGAGATTGCCAGAGACCATGAGGCATCAGAGTATCCGGAGATCATCGCAAAGGAAAACAGCTGGGAAGTCTTCTATCATTTTTCTGATAAGAGACAGAATATTATAGAGTGGATTCC
>JAILDD010000060.1 GCA_024689605.1 Lachnospiraceae bacterium | reverse complement strand
GGCGGATAAAGCGGCGGATACGATAAAACTGAGTGATATGATCAGCTCCTGCAGATACGAAGAAGATATTTGTTATATAAAGAATGTAACAAAGGCGGCTGATGTCAAAATCTGTGTAGTGCAGGATAGGGCATTCTCATTTGTCTATAAGGAAAGTCTGGAATTATTCGAAAAGCTTGGCGCTGATATAGAATTTGTAAGTCTGATCGATGATGAAAAGCTTCCGGATGGCTGTAAGGGACTGTATATACCGGGAGGATATCCTGAGCTTTACGCTAAAGAACTTTCAGATAACAGAACAATGAGAGAATTCGTAAAGAAAGCTATTGAGTCAGGCATGCCCGTAATAGCAGAGTGTGGCGGATTTATGTACCTTCAGGATTCTATTGAAGAAAATGGCTTGCGCTATGAAATGGCGGGTGTGTATGGCGGGTGTGCGAAAAGGACCAAGGGACTGGTAAGATTTGGATATGTGACAATGGATGATGGGAACGGCAGCATTTTGAACGGTCATTCTTTTCATCATTATGATGTCGGGAAAGAATATCTTGGATGTGACTACAAGGTTACAAAACCAATGAGTACAAGGTCTTGGAGTGAGGCTTACAGGCAAAATGGCGGATATGCCGGATTTCCGCATCTATATCCGGCAGGATGTGTGAGTTTTATAAAAGGATTTCTTGATTCATGTGAAAAAACAGAGATAAAAAAAACAGAATTATAAAAACAGAATTATAAAAACAGAAAGGAAAGCGTAAGCGATAATGGTACATCTGTATCATGGTGAGGGAAAGGGCAAAACCACAGCGGCTGTGGGACTTAGCGTAAGGGCTGCAGGCGCGGGACTTAAAGTGGTTTTTGTACAGTTCATAAAGGCGGGACATACATCTGAACTCGCTAATCTCGAAACACTTGGGATAACTGTAATCAGGCCTTCGGGAAAGAGTAAGTTCGCATCGAAAATGAATGATGAAGAACTGAAAGAGTTAAAAAAAGTCCACGACAAAAATCTTGAAGACGCAATTTTGTTAAAACCTGATCTGCTTATTATGGATGAAGTCTGCGCAGCTGTAAGGTATGGCTGTGTGGATGAAATAATCATAAAGAGCGCGATAGAGTATGGACGGGACAAAGAAGTAGTGCTTACCGGTAGAAATCCGGCACAGTGGATGTTGGATGGCGCGGATTATATCACTGAGATGAAATGCATAAAGCATCCGCTAAAAAACGGCGTAAAGGCCAGACTGGGGATAGAGTATTGATAAAGCTTCCGATGGATATAGAGAATAAGAGCATGGAGATAATAGAGGCAGAGCTCAAGGAATTGGGATACAGCATTCCTACTGAAGCACTGCCGTTAGTAAAGCGTGCAATACATGCCAGTGCGGATTTTGACTATGCGGAGAATCTTAAGTTTGTAAATGATGCTGTCAGGTGCGGGATTGATTCTCTGAAGAATGGAAGCTGCGTAGTTACCGATACCAACATGGCAAAAACTGGAATTCATGATAGAACACTTAAATTGCTCGGTGGAGAGGCAGTATGTTTTATGGGGAATCCGGAAATCGCTGCCGAGGCAAAGGAAGCTGGGACTACCAGGGCAGAGATGTCTATGCGCCATGCAGCAGGATTGTATCCTGATGCGGTATACGCCATAGGAAATGCTCCAACTGCACTGATTACGATCTCTGAACTTATAAGAAAAGGATTCAGGCCTGCTCTTGTGATAGGAGTGCCTGTGGGTTTCGTCAATGTTACTGAGAGCAAGGATGAGGCTCTGGAAGTATGCGCGGAATACGGAGTACCTGCAATTATTGCCATGGGAAGAAAAGGCGGCAGTACTATCGCGGCGGCGCTTGTCAATGCGCTTCTTTATGAAGCATCGGGGAATGTGAGATGAAAGCAAAGAGCCTGATGATACAGGGGACAATGTCAGGAGTAGGGAAAAGCCTGCTTGTTACTGCTCTCTGCCGGATATTTGCAGAGGATGGTGTGAAGGT
>JAILDD010000233.1 GCA_024689605.1 Lachnospiraceae bacterium | reverse complement strand
CCAGGCTCATAGCTGAGACCGGTGCAGGTCAGCACGGCGTGGCAACTGCAACGGCTGCTGCGCTTATGGGAATGGAATGCGTGGTCTTCATGGGCGAAGAAGATACGAAGCGCCAGGCGTTGAACGTATACAGGATGAGGCTTCTGGGATCGGAAGTCATTCCTGTTAAGACCGGCACAGCTACTCTTAAGGATGCCGTGTCCGAAGCCATGCGTGAATGGACCAGAAGGATAGAGGACACCCACTACTGTCTCGGTTCCGTAATGGGCCCCCATCCTTTCCCCACCATAGTAAGGGATTTCCAGGCTGTCATCTCAGAAGAGATAAAAACACAGATAATGGAAAAAGAAGGAAGGCTTCCGGATGCGGTGCTTGCCTGCGTAGGCGGCGGCTCCAATGCCATCGGAACTTTCTATCATTTTATTGAAGACAAGGATGTGCGTCTTATAGGCTGCGAGGCAGCAGGCAGGGGCGTGGATACTTTCGAGACTGCGGCAACCATCGCAACAGGACGTGAGGGCATATTCCATGGCATGAAGTCCTACTTCTGCCAGGATGAGTTTGGCCAGATCGCACCGGTTTATTCCATATCCGCAGGCTTAGATTACCCCGGCATCGGACCGGAGCATGCATACCTCCACGATACAGGCCGTGCCGAGTATGTGGCCATAACGGATGAGGAAGCCGTGCAAGCATTTGAATACCTGGCAAAGACAGAGGGTATAATCCCTGCCATCGAGTCGGCACATGCCATCGCACATGCAAGGAAGATCGCACCGCAGATGGATAAGGATCAGATAATAGTAGTTACGGTATCAGGCAGAGGCGACAAGGACTGTGCAGCCATTGCAAGATACAGAGGCGAGGAGGGAATCCATGAGTAAGATAAGTCAGGCATTCAAAAACGGCAAGGCATTCATACCTTTTATAACCTGCGGTGATCCGGATCTTGAGACCACAAAGAAATGCGTGCTTGAGATGATTAAGGCCGGTGCGGATCTTGTTGAGCTGGGGATACCTTTTTCGGATCCTACGGCAGAAGGCCCAGTAATTCAGGAAGCAAATGAGCGTGCACTGAAGGCAGGCGTTACCACGGATAAAATTTTTGATTTTGTAAAAGACCTTCGCAAAGAAACAGATGTGCCCATGGTCTTCATGACCTATGCAAACGTTGTATTCTCCTACGGCTCGGAAAGGTTCATGAAAAACTGCAAAGAAGTGGGGATTGACGGCGTGATCCTTCCGGATCTTCCATATGAAGAAAAGGAAGAATTCCTTCCTGTATGCCATGAATACGGCGTTGACCTCATCTCACTTATTGCACCTACATCCAAGGACAGGATCGCTATGATCGCTAAGGAAGCAGAGGGCTTCATCTACCTGGTTTCAAGCCTTGGAGTTACGGGCATGAGAAGCGAGATCACTACGGATCTTGATTCCATAGTAAAGCTGATTAGAGAAAATTCGAAGGTTCCCTGTGCCATCGGCTTCGGTATATCAAAGCCTGAACAGGCAGCAAAGATGGCTGCAATTTCAGACGGCGCCATCGTGGGCTCGGCTATCATCAAGCTGATAAACGAGGATAAGGACACAGCACCCCAGCGTGTGGGCGAGTATGTGAAGCAGATGAAGGATGCGGTTGACGGATAAATAAACATCCCACTCACTGCTCTGGCCAGAACGACACTCGCAATTGCACCAGAGCAGTCACGATGCGTTGAATCGCTTCCGGCGCATATGCGAGTCGTCGTTCTGCTTTCAATAGACTGCATGTGGGAAGTTTTGATTGTTACAAGTGTATTACACAGAGAGGACTAACATCATGAAGATTTTACCCGAAATCAATAAGATAAAGGAGTACTCAGCAGACGGACAGTACAAGGTAATGCCTGTCTACACGGAGCTGCTGTCGGACTTTATTACACCCATTGAGACTCTGAAGGTTCTTAAAAATGTTTCAAAGCACTGCTACATGCTTGAGTCTGCAGGGGCTGATATGCGCTGGGGACGGTATACATTTTTGGGCTATGATCCCAAGCTTTCCATCACATGTACCGACGGCGACTTAAAGATCGGGGATATCCATATGAAGACAGATGACCCCTCAGAGCAGATCCGGCAGGTGCTTGCCGAGTATAAGAGTCCTGCGGTGGAAGGCCTGCCTTCTTTTACCGGAGGCTTCGTGGGGTATTTTTCATTCGACTACCTGCGCTACAGCGAGCCGGAAGCTGGCGGAGATGTGCAGGATACGGAAGGCTTCAATGACGTGGACCTGATGCTTTTTGACAAAGTTATTGCATTCGATAATGTAAAGCAGAAGATCATCCTTATAGTAAACATTAAGCTAGAAGAAGGCGAGGCCGGGTATAATAAGGCTGCTTTAGAGCTTAAGAATCTGGCTGAGCTTATAAAGCACGGGGAAAAGATCAAGGAAAAGCCCGGAAACATGAAGAGCGATATCACGCCCCTTTTCAATAAAGAAGAATTCTGCGAGATGGTAGAGCGTGGCAAGAGCCACATAAAAGAGGGCGACATCTTCCAGATCGTGCTTTCCAACAGGCTGAGCATAGACTACGAGGGGAGCCTGCTGAATACCTACAGGATGCTCCGCACGGTAAACCCTTCACCCTATATGTTCTATTTTTCCGGCACTGACATGGAAGTGGCGGGGGCATCGCCGGAGACCCTGGTAAAGCTTGAGGACGGTGTGGTGCATACTTTCCCCCTGGCAGGCACAAGGCCCAGGGGAAAAAACGAGGCAGAGGATAAGCGCCTCGAAAAGGAGCTGCTTGCAGATGAAAAGGAGCTGGCTGAGCACAACATGCTTGTGGACTTAGGCCGTAATGACCTGGGCAAGATAAGTCAGTTTGGAACGGTGGAGGTTGAAAAGCTCAGATGCATAGAGAGGTTTTCCCACGTGATGCATATCGGTTCAACTGTCAGGGGCGAGATCAGGGAAGACAAGGATGCGCTGGATGCCATAGAGGCAGTGCTTCCTGCAGGAACCCTTTCAGGGGCACCGAAGATAAGGGCCTGTCAGCTTATCGGTGAGCTGGAAAATAACAAGCGCGGCATCTACGGCGGTGCCATCGGGTATATCGACCTTACCGGAAATATGGACACTTGTATAGCCATCCGCATTGTGTATAAAAAGAACGGAAAGGCTTTTGTAAGGAGCGGGGCAGGTATCGTGGCTGACTCCGATCCGGAGAAGGAGTTTGAGGAGTGTATGAACAAGGCCATGGCGTCACTTACGGCGTTGAGGCTGGCACAGGAAGTGGAGGACTGAGGTTATGATATTACTCATAGATAACTACGACAGCTTTTCATATAACCTGTACCAGTACCTGGGGGAGCTGAAGGCTGATATAAAAGTGATACGTAATGATGAAATGAGCGTTGAGGAGATCAGGGCTCTTAATCCTGATAAGATCGTGATCTCTCCGGGACCGGGACGGCCTGAGGATGCGGGCATCATCATCGAAGCAGTTAAGGCACTGGGAAAGGATATTCCTATATTGGGAGTCTGCCTGGGGCATCAGGCCATCTGTGCTGCTTTCGGGGCAAAGATAACCTATGCATCAAGGCTCATGCACGGCAAACAGTCGCTGACGGACCTGGACACGGAGCAGCCGATATTTAAGGACTGCCCTGAAAAGACACCGGTTGCTAGGTATCACTCACTTGTGGCTGATGAAAGTACTTTGCCGGCAGAACTTAAGGTAATCGCCAGGGCAGATGACGGAGAAGTTATGGCCGTAAGGCATGAAAGCTATCCTATCTACGGCCTGCAGTTCCACCCGGAATCCATCCTTACGCCGGAGGGGAAGCGGATGCTTGAGAATTTTTTGAGCGTCGCTGATGTTTGACAAAATAGGGGCGAAATGTTAGTATATAAGTACAAAAAGTGCTACCGATAGACGGTTAGCCTGGTTATATTTTATTCAAAAATAACCGCGGACTGGGCGGTTATTTTTGTGTTCTTCACTTCGCTCTTATTGATAGATATCCTATAAACATGATAAAATACCCACGTTAGCCGGATTTCCTCACTGATTCAGCGCGGGATCTTTGGTTAAATTATCAATTCACCCCGGGATGGTCAGGCCATGTGGTACGTGATGTGGGTGCGAGCCCGCCATGAGGAAGAAATCATAAGACAGTGCAAAAGGTTCCTTGACGATGACGAGGAAGTGTTCGCTATGTATGTGGAGAAGCTCCGCCGCACCGGCAAAGAATGGACCGCACACAGGGAGCTGGCCTTCAAAAACTACGTCTTTGCTGACGTTAAGAATGTGGATGATTTCAGAGTCTGCATCAGAAAGATCCCCGACCTTACAAAGCTCCTCCAGGTGGGGGAGACGATAGTGCCCATCTATCCAGAGGAAGAGGAATTCCTAAAGAGCATCGGTGGCAAAGACCATGTCATCAGGCCCTCCAGAGGCCATTATGAAGGCGAAAAGATAAAAATCACAGACGGCCCTCTGAAAGGTCAGGAGTCCGTCATCAAGTGGGTGGACAGGCGGCAGCGCCTTGTGGGCATAGAGATCCAGCTTATGAACCGCACAGTGGAGGTGAAGCTGGGGGCCGAGTTTGTGAAGGCAGTGGAGTGAATAACCAGTCTGCGGCAGCAGTCTGTGATCTGAGATGCAGCTCATCCGATGTGTATCTGCTGCAGTTTGAAGGATTAGAACATTTACGTAATTTACTCAGGCAATGCAGCCTGGAATAGAAATAAAAGAGAGGCAAATTAACCATGTCAGAAAACAACCAGATAAATCCGGCAGCACCGGAATCCGCCGCACAGCTTGCCCAGGAACGGGCAGAAGAGGCAACCCACAGACAGAACGTGGAAGAATATAACAAGCAGGCGGCTCTTATAGAGAAAAAGCAGCTTAAATACCAGAAGCTCTCTTTTCTGATGTCCATGCTGAGCGCGGTGTTCACCGGCGGTATGCTGATCGTGGTGGTGGGATTCGTAATGTATGCGGTTCCGAAGATCAATACCATCTATGACAGCACCATGGTATCTCTTAAGAATCTTGAGCAACTGACGGCTGAGCTCAATGAAGCAGACCTGGGGGGAACGGTTGAGAATATCAACAACCTCACGATTCAGGCCACAGGCGACCTGTCGGAAAGTATGGAGCGCCTGAATTCCGTGGATCTTGAAAAGCTGAACGAGGCTATCGACAACCTGAACGCAACGGTTGAGCCTATGGCAAAGTTTTTCGGAAAGTAAAGGAACCTGCCGGCCGGTATGCATTAAACATCTCGTCATTGTCAGTTTACTGTGAAAGTGACAGCTTTCCAGTAAAGTTCTGCTCTTGTTTCAGAGCTGAACCTCTTGATATTTTCATAGCCCTTCTGCACCAGTGTTTCTTGCAGGTTTTCGTCCTCAATCAGTTCCCTTATTGCATTTGCTGCGAAATCTGCATCCTCAGGATCCACAAGCAGGGCCGCGTCCCCCACTACCTCAGGAAGTGAGCTTGTATTGGAACAGATCACGGGAGTGCCCATCTGCATAGCCTCAAGGGGCGGAAAACCGAATCCCTCAATGAGGGAGAGGAAAAGCATGAGCTTTGCTCCGGAAATAAGACGGTAAAGATCTGCATTGTCTTCCAGATATTTTATACATTTCACGTGTGAAAGAGCCTTATCGGAAATTTTCACATCACCGGTATCTTCAATGCCTATAACAATGATATCTAAGGGCTTAGCCGCTGTCTCATAATATTTTTCATATGCTCTGATTATTCCTGCGGCATTCTTATGTGGAAGCGTGGATGTGATGGCAATAATGTAGGGTGTTTTTTCGCTGTGCATGCCACACCCCTCGTTATCTGCAGGAATCTGAATGGTGCTGCAGCTGTTATGGAT
>JAILDD010000151.1 GCA_024689605.1 Lachnospiraceae bacterium | reverse complement strand
TCGAGAGGCTGGAAAAAGAAGGAAGATGCTGCAAGAACTCCTTTAGAAGAACCTGCATCGCGCAGGAGTACACAAGACTTAAGAGAGAATACGACAAGATCGACGAGATGATCGAGATGGGCCTTGGCCCCGAGCAGATTTTTTAAGGAAGGAGGAAGCACCATGTGGCACGAAGGAACCATCGGGATACCGGTAAACAAGGAAGAACAGTCCTCATGCAGTCAGAAACGGACTTGCGGGCGAGGATGGTTTGGTCAGACACTGGATGCACAGACAGGATCTTGAACTTAGGATTTGTGAAGAACTGTTTCCTGATCAGCATACGGTATTGTCCTCGAAATTGTATGAGGAGAAGGATATTGAAAATATGTTTTTATAGCGAGTTATATCGCAATTTTAATAAGAATCCAGACATGCTTGATCAAAGTGTCAGTAACATTGAAGAGGTTTTTGATGTGATTGACTGCCTTTTTTTTATTAAGGTCTGCAATTTTTCACTTGTTATTCGTATTCTGAACCGAGCGTGGCGGCACGCCCACGTACCCAGGGGGTTATTGCTTGCTACGCACGATGAAATATAATAGAATTAATCGTGATAGTTAAAAAGCACGTCAACAAATCATTTCTTTGGTGAGAGGGGAAGTTCAAATGAAGAGAAAAATAGTTACAATGCTGCTTGCCTGTGTAATGCTTGCTAACACAGGATGCACTCAAAATCCGCCAGTGAATGAAAATGGTGAGACTGTTTCTTCCAATGTTGAAGAACAGGTGACGGAGGAGACACCGGAAAGCACCGATGTTGAAGCGGAAGAGAATTTCGAAGTGATAGACATTTCCGATGATGCGGTGCTTAAGAACCTTCCTACAAGCTGGGATCTGACAGATTTGTATGCTGATGAAGATGCTTTTGAGGCTGACATGCAGCGAGTGGAGGAACTTATACCGGAGATTGAGAAATTTAGGGGAACTTTAAATTCTGCAGATGGCATCCTGAAGGATTTCGAGAGTCCGGAGCTTCTTGAAATCAATGCTATTATGAATAAGGCGGGGATGTATGTAACATTTTTAAATTCCCTTGATCCCACAGACCCATGGGCGAGTCAGGCGAATGCAAGATATACGGAAGTTCAACAGAAGGAGTATCTTGCGTATTCATTTGAAACACCGGAAATAATGGAAATACCGTTTGAAAAAAGACAGGAAATCTTCTCGGATGAGCGTTTCGAACCCTATGCATATATGACTCATTGTTATGTAGATCCGGACTATGTTGTTCTTGGCGAGGAAGCCAGTACTGTTGCAACATTACTGTATATGGCAAATAATACAAGCGATACACACGATATCTTCGATTATGTGGAACTTCCAAGACCTACATTTACATATCCTGATGGAACGGAGGGCGTACTTACGGATGAAGCATACTACAATGTCATGGAGAGTAATAAGTACGATCACGAATTCCGCAAGGAACTGTACGAGCTTAGGAATTCAATGAGACAGCCTTACGCAAACACATATGCATCCTTGTTAGAAGGACAGATGCGTCTCTACTGGGCTGATGCACAGATTCATGGTTTCGACTCTTCGCTTGCGGCAGCCCTTTATGAGACTGATATTGATCCTGAGGTATATGACAAGACTATAGAGTTTGCACACAACATGTTGCCTAAGATGTATGAGTATTATGCTGTAAAGAAAGAACTGCTGGGACTTGATGAGATGATGATCTGTGATATGAGCTTGTCTGCTACAGATTATGAGCCTAAGCATGTAACGTATGATTATGCGGTTAATGTCGGACGGGAGGGAATCTCAGTCTGGGGAGATGAGTACCTTAAGACTTTTGATATGATAATCACAAGCCCGCATGTTGATGTATATCCTTCAGATACAAAACAGACAGGGGCTTTCGAATATCTTATGGGAAATGAAACGACACCGTTTGTCATGTATAACTTTTCCGGATCGGAAAGTTATACATCAACTATCGTACATGAAATGGGACATGCAGTGTATTCGGAGTACTCAGCGGAAAATCAGAATTCCTATAACTGCATGCCGGGCATTTTTACACAGGAAGTTGCCTCAACTGCAAATGAGTTAATGTTCCATAAGTACATGATAGAAAATGCGGCTACAAAAGAGGAAAAGCTTTACTGGCTGGAACAGGAAATAGACCTCTTTTCAAATACTATACTTACACAATGCATGTTCTCAGAATTCGAGGATTACTGTTATAAGACAATTGAAGCAGGCGGATCACTGGATGCTGATGAAATGTCGGAAAAATGGAGTGAGCTGGAAAAACTGTACTATGGTGATGCAATAACTGTACAGGATGATGGCGGTATCAATTGGGCCAGGATCCCGCATCTTTATTACAATTATTATGTTTATAAGTATGCTTCATCACTTACCTATGCTGCTTCCATATGCAATCAGGTGGATGAAAAGGGCCAGGAAGAAATTGAAGCCTATATGGAATTCCTTAAGGCAGGCAGTTCGGCTGACCCTGCTACGCTCCTTAGTATTGCGGGAGTTGATCCTATGGCAGATGCTACTTATGATGAGGCAGGTAAGCTCTTTGAGGAACTTATAGACGAGTATATAGAGACAGTTAAGGCAGAGTAATTTATGCGTCATAGGAAATAAGAACTCTCTTTAAGTGGAGCGGAAGAGGAAGCTTTTGGGGGAAGAGTAACGATAATGAATAGTGGAGATAAATCATGAAATTCTGTATGAACTGTGGATTCAAGCTGGATGGAACTCCGAAATTCTGTCCTGAGTGTGGTGCAGACTTAAGGGAAGCGGCTGATCACATGAAGGAAGTGATGAAGCGGTCTGCGGAAGAAGAGGAGCAGAACGGCACCTCAGAACTCGTTAGTAGCGCAGGCTTTACGGGTATGGGAATGCTTGGGATGCAGGGAATGCTTAATCATGGAAGAACATTCACCTATTCCACCCATGGTATGGCGTTCAATTCAGGCTTTACCCTCAGAATCCTTGAGCAGGATGGAAAGCTTACGGCTATGTATCGGAAGAGCGGAGTGTCGGAACAGAATGCAAAGCGGTTTGAGGTAGAGGATTCCTTTTTTGAAAGGATAACGGAGATAATCAACCGGTATAACGGGGCTTCCTGGGATGGTTTCAGTGAGCATGCCAAGGATGTTTTTGACGGAGATTCTTTTTCCTTCTCTTATTCGGACGGGAAAGAAAGGCATATCAGCGCAAACGGCTATATGTCCTGGCCTGATGGGATTGGAGGAGCTATCCGTGAAATCCGGGACATGTATGATGAAATCTATGACAGACTGTGGCCTGATCTTTATAAGATATTCAGCGAATATATTTCTACGGAGCTTGTGGCAAAGTATGGAAATAGTGCATTAGGTATCGTGCAGGGATATTTTCTGGGAACTGTTCCTTATGTACATGGCAATGCCGACGGAACTTATGAACTGGGAGAAAATCCACAGCCGGCAGGGATTTTAGGCTATGGAATCTTTAGCGGTTATGAAGGAAAAGATGAAAAGAATCCGGGGCTGCGTGCAGTGGTTGTTCTGGCAGAGAAGGAGAAGACTGACGCTGTATGTAAATGCCACACTAATCTGAAGATACACTACTATGGTCTGGAACGGGGAGAGGAGCCGAAGCTTCTTCACGAATTCACGGTCAGGAAGGAAATGGTGGAAGGCAGCCAGGGAGAATTCCGTATTTTTAATTTCGGCACACCGGACCGGATGACCGTCGGAATCTACGAAGAACACCGTTTTTACAGCGGCGAGCGTATGGCACATTTCTCCTTTGATGCATTTAGGCTTAAGAAGGACTGCATGGAAGATCTGAAAGCGGTCGAAGCAGACGTTTCCAGGGCAGATGGGAAAATGTCAGAAGACGCCATGAACACGATATGTAAAAAAGCAGAGGAGGCCGGCATGCTGTTCATTTCTATCGGATGGGGAAATGACTGGAGGCAGAACGGATTTATCAAGGTTCCATTGGTGAGCGGCCCCTTCGGATACAGCTGGTACAGCGTGATGGATGCGGAAATTCCTGCAAATCCGGATGGAAGTCTTGCAGGAACTGCGATACCGGACTGGAAAGTCCAGGTGATTCGCCGGTAAATGATCGGATACCTATGGCATGATTAAAGCCGGTATGGTGAAAAAAGGGCGTTTGTGGTAGTATTTATAAGTGTAATCGGAGCTGATGATAATTTTTAAGGCAAGGGGGAAAATAGATGCAGACAGCTAAAGTGACCATAAAAAATGACGGGACAGGACTTGAAGAAGCGCTGGACAGGACTACTGCGTTCGCGGAAAGCCTTAATCTTCCGCAGAAGGAGCGTATCCGTCTGAGACTGCTGGGCGAGGAACTTTTTGGCGTGGTATGTGCAGTGACAAAGGAGTTTTCAGCTGAGTACTGGGCCGAGATTGACGGAGATACTGCAAAGCTTACACTTGAAGCCAAGACCAATATGGATCCCGAAAAGAAGATGAACCTTGTAGATATTTCTTCAAAGGGCAGAAATGAAGCGAACAAGGGTCTTATGGGAAGGATCTTCGATATTTTTGAATATATCATGTTCACGCCGGTGGACGTAAGTGCCTTTGATATGGCACAGATGCAGGCAGGCAATGTACAGATGGGATGCTACGCAGGTGCTGTGACCTCCAGCTATATCTGGTCTCTTGATCAGTACAGGAACGACGTCAGGAATGCGCATGAGAATAATGAAGCGGAAGAAGAATGGGATGAGCTGGAGAAATCCATCATTGCGAATATTGCGGATGATGTTAAAGTGTGGATAGAGGGCGACAAGGTCTGCCTTGTGATTGAAAAGGAAGTTCATGCGGGCTGATAATACCGGTTTGTAAAGTGTGTGTCAAAGGAGGCAATATGTTAAATATTAAACAGGAAAAAGATGGTGAAAAGCTTACAGTCGCACTTGAGGGAAGACTGGATACTACCAGTGCCCCTCAGCTTGATAAGGAGCTCGGTACACTTGGAGATGATGTAAAGGAACTGGTATTCGATATCAAATATCTGGATTATGTTTCTTCTGCAGGTCTGAGGATCCTTTTGTCCATGCATAAGACAATGAATGCACGCGGACGCATGGTGCTGCGCGGTGCAAACGAGAATGTAATGGAAGTTTTTGAAGTTACGGGTTTTGCAAATATTCTTAATATCGAAGCCTGAATAACTTAGTATGTAAGCTCTCCGGCTGGAGGTGGAAAATGATACGAGTGTATCTTATGGCTGTGGACGGGGTGGAACCTGAGGTTGTGTGTGAAGATGCATTGCAGCTGGTGGATCCGGAACGCAGGAAGCAGCTCGACGGCCGGACCGGTAAGCCTGCTGCGTTGTCCCTTGCGGCGGGGCTGCTTATACAGTATGCATATATGGATCACAGTCAGAGGTCCGGAACCGGAAACGAAATCTTGTTTTATTCCAAAGATGCGATAGAATGTACAGGTGCGCTGAAGGCGGCGGGGCATGTTGAGGATGTGCGAAAGAGCGCAGACGGCAGGCCATATTTTCCGGATCATTCGGAAGTTTTCTTCAGTGTGTCCCATTCAGGGGATTATGCGGTGTGTTCTGTTGCAGAGGTGCCCAACGGCATTGATATACAGGAGCACAGAAGGCTTAGCTGTGATATATCCGGCAGGTATTTCGCCGGTGAGGAAGATGAATATCTTAAGAAATTCTCAGGAAATGTCACGAAGGATTTTTTTGATCTCTGGTGTCTGCATGAGGCGTATATGAAATATACGGGGCTGGGGATGAAACAGGGGATGAAAGACCTGAGTTTTCTGCCGGTGCTGAAAGCGGATAATGCGAAGGCGTGCCTCGGTACAGAAGAGGGGAAAAGAATATGCGCACATATTCTGCAGGCTCCGGATGGATACAGTCTGGGACTTGTAAGTGCCTGAGGAGAATTGAGGCGGCCGGCTATGAAATTATGCGGCCGGTGCTTCGGAGGAAAAATGGATAAGCTTTACATAGTTATACCTGCGTATAACGAATCGGAAAACATAAGACAGCTGGTTGAAGACTGGTACCCGGTTATAGAAAAACATAACGGGGAAGGCGAAAGCCGGATGGTGGTCATAGACGACGGCAGCCGTGATAATACTTTTGAGATACTATGCGAGATGTCAAAGGACAGACCTTTGCTGCAGCCTCTTACCAAAGAAAACGGAGGGCACGGCGCAACGGTGCTCTATGGATATAAATACGCTTTGGCACATGGGGCGGACTATATCTTTCAGACGGATTCCGACGGCCAGACTCTTCCGGAGGAATTTGAGCCTTTCTGGAAGCGCAGGAAAAAGTATGACATGGTCATAGGCTGGCGCAGAAACAGGGGGGACGGCGCGGGACGCGTATTTGTGACCAAGACTCTTAGAAAGGTCATAAATCTGTGTTTCCGTGTAAAGATACCTGATGCGAACACTCCCTACAGGCTGATGAATGCACGCACCCTGGAAAAGTATATTGACATCATACCGGAGGATTATTTCCTTACGAATGTGGTGGTGTCGGTAATCTTTAAGAGAAAAGGCTGCCGTACCCGATATATACCGATTACTTTCAGACCCAGACAGGGCGGGGTCAATTCCATAAATATGATCAAGATCATAAAGATCGGTACACAGGCCCTCCGGGATTTCAGGATGATAAATAAGCGTCTGTAGTGTGATGCGGCGTAAGCGCTCAAACAGACAGATAAAAGTGCGGCATAACGCACAAAAAGCGCTTTTGTTTGCATATGATGTATAAAGTGGTAGAATAGCTTTAGTTTTCGTGACAGTTGCGGAATTTGGAGGCGGCAGCATTGAACATCGATAATATGATGACCAGGGTAAAAGTGAATAATGAGATAGATCTCTGTGAGCTGGTCGGTGGAAAGAAGAAGAATATCGATGTCACAAGGCACAAGATTGAGGCTGCGCTCCAGTATGCCCGGGTTTCCTATTTCCTTAGATGGCAGGAGCCGGGATTCTTCGGAAGGCTGTTCAAGGGCGAGAAGACCAGGCTTGTATTCTGTATTAATTCAGCTCAGCTTGAGGATGCAATGAAGGTTTTTGATGAGCTGCAGCTTGCTGAGGATGAGGTAAGGTTCCTTGGCGGCAAATCCAAGAATAAATATATGTATGCAGAGCAGTGAGCCGGCAGACCGGATACTGACGGCAGTACAGAGAATTTTGAATATGATAACCTGTATAAAGAAGAAGCCCTTGTGCATTGGCACAGGGGCTCTTTTATATCGTAATAGCTGCGTTCAGGAACTTTCGGCTTACATTATTTAATGAATCCCTCTGCCCAGGATTTCAGTTCATCATCAGATACGCTTGCGGGGAATCTCTTTCCCTCAAGGAGGATGGAGCCGGGGGCTGAAGGACCGATCTCTGCGTTGGTCTTGCCTATCTCGCTGGAGCCGGATGTTGCAAAAGGTATGATGGTCATTCCGCGGAGGTCATACTGCTCGAGGAAGGTGCAGATGATAGTGGGAGCAACATACCACCAGATGGGGAAGCCAAGGAAAATGGTGTCGTACTGGTCTATATTTTTAACATCATTGGCCACCTTGGGGCGGATAGTCTTGTCGTTCATCTCTATACTGCTGCGGCTGTTCCTGTCCTGCCAGTTGAGATCAGCCTTTGTGTACGGAGTTTCGGGAAGGATCTCGTGAAGATCCGCATCAATGAGATCTGCAAGTCTTGATGCCATTCTTCTGGTAACGCCGCTTGCAGAGAAGAATGCAACCAGCTTTTTGCTTCCGCGCTTAAGGTCAGGAATGCTTTTGCCAATCTCTTCCTCATGTTCTGCAAGATAATCCAGTTCTCGCTTGTACTCTTCTTCGGAAATCTCCCCCAGCTTGTAACACATCTCGAGCGTGTCGCGGTCATTAAGGATTACTTCGCCGTTCTCATTGATTCTGTAGAGATAGCGCTCTCCCTCGACTACATTTCCGGGCCAGGTGTCTGAGCGGTTTACTGCTATACCGTGTGTCTTTTTTTCTTCTGCCATAATGACTCCTTTCAGCGAGTGATGAATATCACTATGATCTGATAGATTTATGATGTAACACTTTTATTCTATCATCAGGGTATATTTTATCAAGCGTTATGCGTTATATAGAACAAAGTGCACCCGGAATGAGGCTTTTGTTTTCGTGAATGCAAAATAAAAAACCTCGAAAACACTGAGTTTTCAAGGTTTTTTATAAGTCGGAGTGACAAGATTCGAACTTGCGGCCTCCGCGTCCCTAACACGGCGCTCTAGCCAAACTGAGCCACACCCCGATATTGAATATGCTACTTGCGGTGTACACCCTCAAAATGCTTTGCATTTCGAGAAACACACAAGAGCTGCCGAGCGGAATCGAACCGCCGACCTCCGCATTACCAATGCGACGCTCTACCGACTGAGCCACGGCAGCAGCTGTATCCGACAATTCTCGGCTACCGAAAACCAATAATATCAAACTAAAATCTGTGTGTCAAGAATTTTTTTGAAAAATTCAGGTCGGGTGTTTGGAAAAATCCGGGTGGAGCGAAATTCGGTTTACTATTTTTTTTTATGTAAAGCTACTATAAAGAATCATAAAAAATATAATAAAACCTGTGCAAAATTAGGGCTTGTTTCCTTGACATTTGGGGGCTCTGATTTTATACTTATTGCTGTTGGGTTCGACACATCTAATATAATTATCTGTAAGAAAGGAAAAACACTATGGCAAATGTTGATTTAACTAAGTATGGCATCACTGGTGTAACAGAGGTTATTTACAACCCCTCTTATGAGAAGCTTTTCGAGGATGAGACAGATCCTTCACTTGAGGGCTTTGACAAGGGACAGGTTACAGAGCTTGGTGCTGTTAACGTAATGACAGGTATCTACACAGGACGTTCACCTAAAGATAAGTTCATCGTAATGGATGACAAGTCAAAGGACACTGTATGGTGGACAACAGATGAGTACAAGAACGACAACCATCCTGCAACTCAGGAAGCTTGGGAAACTTGTAAGAAGCTTGCTATTGAGCAGCTTTCAAACAAGAAGCTCTATGTTGTTGACGCATTCTGCGGCGCTAACAAGGATACTCGTCTTGCAGTTCGTTTCATTATGGAAGTAGCATGGCAGGCACATTTCGTAAGAAATATGTTCATCCAGCCTACAGCAGAAGAAGAGGCTGCTTTCGAGCCTGATTTCAAGGTTTACTGTGCTTCCAAGGCAAAGGTTGAGAACTACAAGGAGCTTGGCCTTAACTCTGAGACCGCAGTTCTTTTCAACGTAACATCCAAAGAGCAGGTTATCCTTAACACATGGTACGGTGGCGAGATGAAGAAGGGTCTCTTCTCTATGCAGAACTACTTCCTTCCTCTTGAAGGAATCGCTTCCATGCACTGCTCTGCTAATACAGATATGGAAGGTAAGCACACAGCTATCTTCTTCGGTCTCTCCGGAACAGGTAAGACCACACTTTCCACAGATCCCAAGAGACTCCTCATCGGTGATGACGAGCACGGCTGGGATGACAACGGCGTATTCAACCTTGAGGGCGGATGCTATGCAAAGGTTATCGGCCTTGACAAGGAGCACGAGCCTGACATCTACGGCGCTATCAAGAGAAACGCTCTTCTTGAGAACGTTACTGTTGATGCAGAAGGCAAGATCGATTTCGCTGATAAGTCAGTTACAGAGAACACTCGTGTATCTTATCCTATCGACCACATCGAGAAGATCGCTAAGAATGTAAACAAGGTTTCTTCCGGTCCTGCAGCTGAGAACGTAATCTTCCTTTCAGCTGACGCATTCGGAGTACTTCCTCCTGTATCCATTCTTACACCTGAGCAGACTCAGTACTACTTCCTGAGCGGTTTCACAGCTAAGCTTGCAGGTACAGAGCGTGGTATCACAGAGCCTACACCTACATTCTCAGCATGCTTCGGTCAGGCATTCCTTGAGCTTCATCCTACAAAGTACGGTGAGGAGCTCGTTAAGAAGATGCAGAAGAGCGGCGCTAAGGCTTATCTTGTAAACACAGGTTGGAACGGAACAGGTAAGAGAATCTCCATCCCTGATACACGTGGTATCATCGATGCTATCCTTAACGGTGACATCCTTAAGGCTGAGACAAAGACAATTCCTTACTTCAACTTCGAGGTTCCTACATCTCTTCCCGGGGTTAATAGCGAAATCCTTGATCCCAGAGATACATATGCTGATGCTTCCGAGTGGGAGACAAAGGCTAAGGATCTTGCAGAGAGATTCCAGAAGAACTTCAAGAAGTACGAGACAAACGAGGCAGGCAAGGCACTTGTTGCAGCAGGTCCTCAGCTGTAATCTTTAAGAAGTATAAAGTAATTTACGAGACCGCAGGAGCGAATGCTTCTGCGGTCTTTAATTGAAAAACATCTGATTGCCCTGTATAATTACGGTGAAAGATTTTTATGCTTTTTTCGGAGGGAGGGGGAATGGCTACGTTCTTAATAATAATCCTGGTGGCGGTCTTTGGAGTTCTTGCCATCATTTTAGTTTTGCTGGGGGTATTTCTGTATTTCAAGATCAAGGCTGACCGTTTTGCCAGGGAACTGGGGGCGAAGAATTTCAGCGATGCCGTGGTAAAGACCAAGGAAGCCCTGGATCAGTCAAAGGTGGAGGCTTCGAAAGTGCCGAAGTCCGTTACGGATGTCTCTTCCATAAAGCTTCCTGCCATAGTGAAGGATTTCCCGGAATTTAATTATAATGAAATGAAAGAAAGGGCCGAGGTGGTGCTCAGAAGCTATTTCAAAGCCGTGACTGAGGAAAACTCAGCCCTTTTGGAATATGCAAATGCAGAACTTGTTTCCGAGACTGAGGACCATATAGAAGGTGTCAAGGCGAAGGGGCGGAAGGAACGCTTTGACTCTGTTCATGTGCACAAGACTGCCATTTCTGACTATGTGAAAAAAGACGGCCGGTGTATCGTTACCTTCCAGTCTGCCGTACAGTATATTTATACATTGAAGAATCTGGATGGGAAACTTCTGGAGGGTGATGAGTATTTATACGAACAGAAAAAATATGAAGTAAAAATGATCTATATCCAGGACAGGGATGCGGGAGATGACAATTACATCGACGGAGCTAAATCCCTGACCTGTCCCAGCTGCGGAGCTCCCCTTAAGATGCTGGGGGCAAAGAAATGCGAGTACTGCGGCTGCCCTATAGCAGAGTTCAATATCAAGATATGGAGTTTTTCGGAAGTGGTGGAAATTTGTTAAAAAGTCTGTACCTTTTAGAAAACGGATTTGCTATAATATTAGAACATGAGATGATGTAATAATAGGATTAAGAGGCGCAAAACACAGACCGGCCAGAGGTTTTAAATGTTTGAGACCATACTGATCATCAGAAGGACCGAAGGGTTCATAGTAAATAACATAAAGAAGAATCTTACACAGAAGCAGTACACTGTTACAGAGTGCGGCCTGGATGAGGAAGAAATCCGTGCCGTAAAGGATGATGCCAGTGTTATCATTTTTTATGTGACCGAGGATCTTGAGGCTTATTCCAAGTCCATGATCTATATTAAAGAACTTTGTGTCGAGGAGAACAAACAGCTTATTGTTATCTCCAATCCTATGGAATATGAAGTTGTAAGCAAGTACATTTCAGAGGAGCTTGTAGCTGATGTCATCGGGAGGCCGGTGGATATAGAACGGCTGCTTAGTGATATAGAAGAAATCCTTGACGAGCAGTCAATGCAGGCAAGAAAGAAATGCATACTTATCGTTGATGATGATCCTACATATCTTCGTACTATAAGAGGCTGGCTCAAGGACCATTACCGTGTGGGCATGGCAAACTCCGGCATGCAGGCATTGACGTGGCTGGCCGGAAATGAGGCAGACCTGATCCTTTTAGATTACGATATGCCGGTAACATCAGGACCCCAGGTACTCAGGATGCTTAAGGCAGAGGCAAATTCTGCAGGGGTTCCGGTTATGTTCCTTACGGGTAAGTCTGACAAGCTGAGTGTTCTCAGGGGAGTATCCCTTAAGCCGGAAGGTTATCTTCTGAAGACCATCGGCAAGAATGCGCTCCTTGAAACCATAAATAATTATTTTACGGAACATTCTGCCAGAGATACCGACGATGGTGAAACCGGAAGCAGTGACGATTCCGGATTTGATATCTGGGATGAGTACGGTGTTGAAAATAACGGCCTTGTGGGCGGCGGAACAGGGGATGAGAACTGATGGGACTTCGTTTCAGGAAGAGCATTAAACTGTGCAAGGGCGTAAAGCTTAATCTTGGCGCCAAAAGTGCAAGTGTCAGCGTAGGGGGCAAAGGCTTTCATCAGTCCTTTTCCACAACGGGACGCACTACATCTTCAATAGGCATACCCGGCACAGGGGTTTCATATCAGAAGAGTTTCAGTTTAAAAAACAAATTCAATGAACTTTTCGGAGGCAAAAAGGAGTCTGCGTCAAAGCAGGCACAGTCCGAAAAGGAGGCTAAGGCTGCGGCAAAGCTGCAGGCTGCAAATGAATCTGCGGAGGCGGCAAGGCAGCAGGTGGCTGAGTTTGAGGCGGCTGTTGATGAGCTTCGCTCCATACACAAGGGATGCGATATTTCCGTAGATTGGAATAATGTCAGGGAGCCGGAGCTTAAGGCTTTGAGCGAGAGAGTATTAAAAGGAGATACGGATGCGTATCTTGAAGCTATAGAACTGGCGGGGCCTTTTGATGACCTGGTGGAATACGGAAGCGAGTTCGAGATCGGAACGGACGATCCGGATGTGCTGGAAGTGGAGTTCTGCATCAATTCAGAGGATACGATACCGGAAAAGGTGCTTGCGCTTACGGAGACCGGAAAGCTTTCCGAGAAGCAGATGAGTGCTACCATGCACTATGAACTTCTGCAGGACTATGTATGCAGCACGATGTTGAGGATCGCAAGGGACAGTTTTGCACTGCTCCCGGTAAAAAAGGTTGTGGTTCATGCATCTGATATCGTTGTCAATACTGCTACCGGAAATGATGAACAGCAGACTTATGTGTCGGCAGTTTTTGACAGGGCTGCTTTTGAAAATATTAATTTTGAGCGCATTGATCCCTCGGATACTGTGAGCTTATTTAAATGCAATATGGATTTCAAAAAAACAAAGGGTTTTAAACCCGTAGAAAAAGTGGAGGTATAAAAATGTTCAAAGGTTTATTAAAGGAGTTCAAGGAGTTTGCACTTAAGGGAAATGTAATGGATATGGCTATCGGTGTCATCATCGGTGCTGCATTCGGAAATATCGTAACGGCTCTTACGGACAGTTTCATCAATCCTCTTATTGCGCTCTGCACGGGCGGTGCTACAAAGGATGAGAATGGTGTAATGCAGGTAATTGGCGGCGTATGGACCGTAGGCGGAGTTGATTTTAACTATGGTGCATTTGCAAGTGCTGTAGTTAATTTCCTCATCATAGCACTGATACTTTTCATTCTGCTTAAGGCTATCAATACAGCAACCAAGGCAGCAGAGGAAGCAGCAAAGAAGCTTGCAAAGAAGAAGGCTGAAGAAGAAGCAGCAAAGCCCGCTGAGGATTCAGCAGAGGTTAAGCTTCTTAAGGAGATGCTTGCCATAATGAAGGAACAGAATCCTGAGGCAGCAGCTGCAGCACAGAAGAAGCTTGAGGGTGAGGCATGATAGAACTCCGGTAAAATGAAGGGTTTCAGCATTTTACGAGGGAATTGTGGCGGCCAGCAATGCGGCTGCCACAAACATAGATTAAATTAGGTATATAAGACGTAACTGACATTGAACGGTTACCATCAGAAAGGACCGGGGGTATGAAGGATTCCATAAGCGTGATCATTCCTTGCTACAACGAGGAGAAACATCTTGAGAGATGCCTGACATCCATAATCAAACAGTCCACAGGGCTTAAGTATTCATTTGACGGAACTGACCGGGACAAGATAGAGATAATCTGTGTCGATGATGCGTCAACCGACGGGACTACAGCCATACTTAAGGACTGGGAGAAGAAATATCCCGAAAATATCAGGGTTATCATAAATGAAAGAAATAACCGCCAGGGTGCCGCACGTAATATCGGTATGCAGTATGCAAGCTGCGAATGGATATCATTTGTGGATGCTGATGACTGGCTTGAGCCGGATTTCTTCGAAAAGCTTATAAAGAAGTCCCATGACAATACATATGACATAGTGGCCTGCAATTACGCTGAGGATACCTCTGCTGAACTGACATATTTTGAAGCAGGGGATACGGATGAAAAAGGCAAGGATGTTTTCGTAACGGACGACATGGTCCGCAAGGAAGTGTTCAGGGAGCAGTGTTTCGGAAAAGTTTATCCCAGCATCGTAAAGAGGCATTTCCTCACCGGGCACAGGATCACATTCCCGGAAAGGCTTATGTATGAGGATATCTATTATAAGGAACTCCTTCATATGGAAATCAGCCGCGGAGTTGTCATAAATGAAAAGCTTTACCATTTTTATGTAAGACCTGAAGAGGAAAAGCGGGTATCGGATGTGATGAGCTATGCTGATTATCTCACCATAATGATGCTGCTTTGGAAGGAATGGGGGCGTCGCGGATATTTCTCAAAGTATGAGAATGAGCTGACTGCGGAATTCCTCAAGGTTGGCTATATCGGATTCCTCAGGATGCTTTTTTCCAGAAAAGATGTACTGCCCTATACTTATTTCCTGCTTATAAAGGAACTGGTGCTTACTCTTACGCCTGCGGCAGACAAGAAGCACTACCTGAAGAACAGCCCTTATTTCACGGATTTCCAGAAGCTCTGGCTCAGTGCTCTGTGGCGTGATGTGGACAGGGATGACTTCGACAAGATCGTGGAAGCTACCATAGAGGCCGGTGGAATCTGATTAATTTAAATTAACCGAAATTAATGAAATTTTATCTCCTTGCAGGGTAAAGTTTCCCAAATATCTGACGATATTATAGTCAGATAGTACAGTAATCCATGAGAAACACTTATTATGCCAAGGAGGCGATGTTATGAGAATAGAAGCGTATTCACAGATTCAGAATCTGTATCAGCCAAGAAAGAGTTCGGGGCCTGCACCTGCCAAAGCTCCTTCTGATTTCAGGGATTCACTTATGATCTCCGGAGCAGGAAGAGAACTTCAGACTGCAAGGGATGCAGTTGCTGCAGCACCGGATACAAGGGAGGATAAAATATCAGCCCTTAAGGATGCATACAGCCAGGGAGCTTATAATGTAAGTTCAAGTGCGTTTGCAGAAAAGATCGCATCACGCTTCTACGAAGAAGTGTGACAGGGTCACCATATATTTAATGCTGTTTAACAAGCCTTTTCCTTTAGATAAAAGGAGAAGGCTTATTTAAAAATTAGGAGGCCGGACAGTGGCAAGTCTGATGGAAAATATCATCACGATCCTGAATTCGGAGAATGATGCATATATCAAGCTCATAGCGTTATCAAAGGAAAAGACCCCGGTCATAGTGAAGGGCGACTTAAAAGCCCTCAATGAAGTGACCGAAAAGGAGCAGTCCATAGTGGCGCACATACAGAAGCTGGAGCGCGACAGGATGAGCGTCATGAAGGATATCGCCGATGTCACAAACCGGAGTGACGAGGAGCTGAAGCTTACAGACCTGATCGAGCTCATGGGGAACAGACCGGAGGAACAGCGCAAGCTCAGGGAGGTTCATGACAGATTAAAGACCACCCTGGATGAAATGAGGACGGTCAATGACCGTAACAGGGAACTGCTCAAGAGCTCCCTTGATATGGTGGAATTCGAGATAAATCTCTTACAGTCCATGAAACAGGCTCCTGAAACTGCGGATTATAATAAAAACGCTTATTCTACAGGGACTATCATGGGGAGCGGTACCAAGCGTTTCGATACAAAACAGTGAGGTAAAGTATCGTACCGGAAAATCTGCATATACGGATTTTCTGCGCAACGCCGTAAAAAACGGCAGAAAGAGGAAGTATGTCATTATTCGGAGATCTTTATGTAGGAACATCAGGACTGCAGTCCAGCCAGGAAGCACTCAATGTTGTTGCCCACAATATCACCAATACCGATACGGAAGGCTATGTACGCCAGCAGGTTTCCTATAACACAAGGGAGTACAACAGGCTTTCTCTGGATGCCAGCGGCGTGTCCTACAGACAGAC
>JAILDD010000113.1 GCA_024689605.1 Lachnospiraceae bacterium | reverse complement strand
TTTTTCCTTCTGTTGCCGTCATTACTTATCCTCACTTTCCGCAGTCTCTTCTGCTTTCTTATTATCAGTAAGGGACTCTCCCTTTTCCATCTTTTCCAGTCTTTCCTGGAATACTCCGATACCCTTTACTATACCGTCGATAATAGCCTGGGGCCTTGCGGCACAGCCGGGAACATATACGTCAACGGGGATTACCTGGTCAGCTCCTCCCAGGATGTTGTAGCAGTCCTTGAAGACCCCGCCGGTGCAGGCACATACGCCTACCGCAACTACGACCTTGGGATCTGCCATCTGATCGTAAAGCTGTTTTACTACAGGTGCGTTCTGTGTATTTATACCGCCTGTTACCAGCAGAATGTCTGCCTGCAGGGGATCGCCGGTATTTATGATTCCGAATCTTTCCGCATCATAGACGGGTGTCAGGCAGGCAAGTACCTCAATATCGCAGCCGTTACAGCTGGAACCATCATAATGCATTACCCAGGGTGATCTTGTGATTTTATACATGTTACCTCCTTATTGCCGCTTTAGCGGCTCCGCGAAGAGAAAGTCCTTTTATCCTAAGAAATAAATAAGTACAAGTATATTGAAACCTGCAGCTACCAGTGTTACAGCCCATGAAACCTTAATCATTACATCGGACTTAACACGGGCCGAAGTATTGTCTATCAGGATCTCAAGAAAGTATACAAGTGCAATGACTACTACTGCAGCAATTATGCTCCAGGGATTGCTGTTAATGAAGAAAAGTGCAACCATTCCGAGAAGGAATACTGTCTCGTACCACTCAGCAAGAGTGTAGATACCAAAGTTTCTGGAACCGATCTCGGAGGTAATACCCTTAACTATCTCCTGGTTGGGATGATGGGAGGTACTGATATCAAAAGGTGACTTCCTCATCTTAATGGTAAGTATGAATATGAATGCTACGAATACGCCTGGAAGATAAACGATGGGGCTTATGTCTCCCTTGATTATCTCTGCTGTTTCGAAGCTGCCTCTTACCAGATAGAAAGCTACACAGGTAAGAAGTACGCAGGGCTCATATGCAACCATCTGAAGCAGCTCTCTGGATGCACCGATTGCCGAATAGTGTGAACCTGTAACAACAGCTGTAAAATAAAGGAACATCACAGCAGTTGAAAGCACGAACATGCACATCAGTATATCCATGCCCAGGAACATCATGCCTCCGGTCATAACTATGAAGAAGAGGTATGACATCATAAAGAAATTTTGTGAAGGTGCCACATGAACAGGATCCTTATGAAGGAGCTTGCCCAGATCATAAAAAGGCTGGAGAAGGGGAGGTCCCACACGTCTCTGCATCCTTGCAGAAATCTTTCTCCCTATACCATCGATCAGACCGCCGATCAGCGGTGCAAATAATACATAGCAAATTGCTGAGATCAGTTTTCCGCTTATCATCAGAACATACCTCCTATAGAATATCCGCCAAGCATGCTGAAGATAATAAGCAGTGCCACAAGCGCAACCACCTGTGCAGGCTTCATCAGCTTTTCAATGCTGAGCATTTTGTCAAAGTAGTAATTGGACATCATGAGTATCTTTTCCTCGCCCATGAAATCAACGAAACCGTTATTCTTTCCGGTATTGATACCGCCCATGTATGCGAGCTTTTCAGTAGAGTGGTCGTTCTTGCCGCTTGCATAAAGTACCAGGGGCACGATGAATACCAGCATAAGTATTGTAATCAGTATGTACATAGTGGATGCCGGAATAGCTGCGCCGTTAGCATTGAACATGTCGCTGCCTGCAATAAAGGAATCCACAAAGTAAACGGAAATAACAGGAAGGAATACACAGAGAAGTATCATTACCAGTCCGTGTACCCAGAAGGAGAACATCTCTCCGCCGTGGGTAACATCCTTAACCTTCTTTTCCTTATGAGGATGAGCGATAAGCTTGCCCATCCACTTGCACCAGTAAAGTGATGTGATGGCACTGCCAAATACTATAAAGAGTATGAGCAGGATGTGCTTTCCGTCTACCATTCCCTTAAGTGCCGACCACTTCGCGATCAGCATACCGAAAGGAGCAAGGAACATGCCCGTGATACCGATGAACATGAACATTGCATGCTTGGGCAGTATGTAAAGCAGTCCATGGAAATCTTCCACATCACGGCTGTGAAGTGAATTCTCCGTAGCACCCACAACCTGGAAAAGCAGTGACTTTGATACTGCGTGGAAGAGAAGCAGGAATATGCAGGCCCAAACGGTCTCTGCAGTTCCCGTACCTGCGCAGGCTGTCATGAGTCCAAGGTTTGAAATAGTGGACATAGCAAGTATCTTCTTTGCATCAGTCTGGGACACAGCCATAAGAGATGCGGCAATGAAGGTAAATCCGCCGATAAATGCTATGAATGTTCCAACTACATTTCCTGACATAAGAGGTGCCAGTCTGATAAGAATGTAAATGCCTGCCTTTACCATGGTTGCTGAGTGAAGCAGGGTAGAGGAAGGTGTAGGTGCCACCATGGCACCGAGAAGCCATGTTGAAAAAGGAAGCTGTGCGGATTTTGTAAGAGCCGCAAAAGCCATAAGGAAAACGGGAAGCAGACCAACTGCACCCAGGAATGAGGTCATCTGAGGTATTACCATCAGGAAGGTCCTGAAGGAAAGGGTAGGATATACGAAATTATAGAAAACGATTATTCCCACAACCAGAGCGGCACCGCCTAAAAGGTTCATCCACAGTGCCCTAAATGAATTTTCAACCGCTTCCTCCGTCCTGGTGTATCCGATAAGAAGGAAGGAACATACGCTGGTGCACTCCCAGAAGAATACCAGCCAGATCAGGCTTGCGCATGTTACGAATCCGAACATGGCACCCATGAACATAAAGAGAAGTGCAAGGAAATAATTTCTTCTGTCCTGCACTTCCTTATGATGGTTATGATAACCTTCCATATATCCAACTGCATACATAATAATAAGGCTTCCCACAACGCCTACGAGAATGATCATAAGCAGCGCAAGCTTATCAATGTAAATATGCTCGATTTCTTCGTGAACCGCTGTCTCTTCCTGGAAGATAATGGCTGCAGTAGGAAGAATGGAAAGAAGACTTACCCAGTGTCTCTTATACTTAAAGCTCAGGAATGTAACAACAAGGACTATAAGGATCTCGCCGGCAAGAATGACGTAATCCGCTATCTCCGTATTTACGTACATTCCCTGTCCAAAGGCGAAGCCTCCGCTTACTCCCTTATAAACGAAAAAGGCAACCGACGCTATCATTATGACGACAGCCCCCAGATAGGAAACAATGTTTCCGAATTTACTCTTTCCGCAGCAGAGAAGGATCACTGCTATAAGGAAAGGAAAACAAATCAGAAAAGGAATAATTAAGTCGAACATCCCTGACCTCCCAAATACATTTGTGATAAATTTTGCCTATTAATTATATGTTGTTTTAGTTCTTATGTAAATATGAATATGTGGACTAAATACGGTGCATTGGTACTATATGTAGTTTTTTGCTATATCTTACGTTCCTCAGTTGCTGTGTGCAACAAATCACGCTGCGCTACCGATTTGCTTTGCACACAGCAACCGAGGAACTCACCCTATGCGCAAAACAAATCTAATAAGATATCCTACTAACAAGCCATTACTCGTTATCGTCACCGTTACCAGAGTCTTCATTGCCATCCGACTCTTCTGATTCAGACGGAACAAGGTCTGAATCTTCAACATCCTCTAAATCATCCGAAAAATCATCAGATGATTCAGAGTCAGGATATTCGCCGGGAGCAACGGGGGTGCCAACGGGCTGTTCGGCATCCTCTATCTTTTCACGGACTTTGGCGATGCGGGCCACCTTTACGCCTTCGGCCACATTCATCATCTTTACTCCGGATGTGATGCGGCTGTGAACGGGTATCTCGCTCATGCTTACCTGGATGATGATGCCGCCGGTGGTGATCATCATTATCTCATGGTCGTCGGTTACAGCTTTTACTCCCACTACGTCACCGGTCTTTTCGGTGATCTTGTAGCACTTAAGGCCCTTGCCGCCGCGCTTCTGCATCCTGAATTCTTCCAGTTCCGAACGCTTGCCGATACCGTTTTCGGAAACGATAAGGAGTGAGTCACCCTGATGGTCAAGCTGCATTCCGACTATCTCATCATCGTCGTTAAGTTCCATGCCCTTAACACCCATGGTATCACGGCCAAGGCATCTTACATCCGTCTCAAGGAAACGTATGCACATGCCCTTCTTTGTAACAAGGAAGATGTGGGTATCCTTATCGGTCTGCTTTACTTCTATGAGTTCGTCGTCATCGCGGAGGTTAATGGCGATGAGGCCGTTCTTCCTTATGTTTGCAAAATCCATTATGGAAGTCTTCTTTACGATACCTTTCCTTGTAACCATGAAAAGATTCTTGCCTTCTTCGAATTTCTCGATGGGTATGACGGCCGAGATTTTTTCCTCAGGCTGGAGCTGGAGGAGGTTAATAATTGCCGTACCTCTGGCAGTCCTTCCGGCCTCAGGTATCTCGTATGCCTTCAGCATATATGCACGACCCCTGTTGGTAAAGAACATGATGTGATTATGGGTAGAGGTCATGAGAAGATCTTCTATAAAATCGTTATCGATAGTGGTCATTCCCTTGATGCCCTTGCCGCCGCGGCCCTGGGTACGGAAATTATCGACAGTCATTCTCTTTATGTAGCCCAGGCTGGTCATGGCAAGAACCGTATTTTCAAGAGGAACGAGCTCCTCATCACGGATTTCTGAATCATCATAAGTAATAGCTGTTCTTCTGTCATCGCCGAACTTATCTGCGATCTGTGTGATCTCAGTTTTGATGACACCAAGTAAAAGCCTTTCATCCGCAAGGATGGCCTTGAGCTCTGCGATAAGTTTAACCAGCTGAGCATGCTCATCCTCAAGCTTTGCTCTTTCCAGACCGGTAAGAGCTCTCAGACGCATCTCGACAATCGCATTGGACTGTGCTTCTGAAAGACCGAATCTTTCCATGAGCTTTGTCTTTGCTTCCTGAGTATTCTGGCTGCCGCGGATGATGCTGATCACTTCATCGATATTATCGAGCGCTATGAGCAATCCCTGTAAAATATGGTCTCTTTCCTCAGCCTTATTGAGGTCATACTTTGTCCTTCTGGTAACCACGTCCTCCTGGTGCTTTAAGTAATAGGTGAGAAGCTCAAGAAGGTTCATTACCTTAGGCTGGTTATCGATAAGAGCGAGGCTGATCACACCGAAAGTAGTCTGCATGTCGGTGTGCTTATAAAGCTTTTTCAGAACAATATTT
>JAILDD010000091.1 GCA_024689605.1 Lachnospiraceae bacterium | reverse complement strand
AACCAGATTGTCAGTAAATATATGTACCTGTCCGATAAATTCATAATCGTAAGCCAGCGTCATTAAAACCTTCCCAACCGCCGTCTCAGTGATCCGCTCAATATGATCATGTTCGCCGGTATAATCCACACCCTGGACAATAATAGTATAAAAGCCGTTTATCCGACTGTCATTTGCGCAGAGGTTGAAAGCTATGCCACTTCCTCTATGTCCTTATACAAAGGCTTTTTGTTATGAACCGTCTTTTTTGTAATAATGCAACGTTTGCCTGATTTATCGGGCGCCGTATACATGATATCCATCATGATATCTTCCATGATAGAGCGAAGACCTCTTGCTCCTATATGTCTTTCAAGTGCGACCTTGGCTATCTCTTTAAGTGCTCCCGTCTCAAATTCAAGCTTTATGCCGTCTGCCTCAAGCAGTTCCTGATATTCTTTGGTTAATGCGTATTCAGGCTCTGTTAATATGCGTACTAAATCATCTTCTTTGAGATCGTCAAGGCGGACTATAACAGGAAGTCTGCCCATCAGCTCAGGTGTCATACCATAGCGCACCAGCAGATCCGGCGATATATCTTTCTCAGTATCATTTTCAACTGCCTTTTCGGTTGTTGAATTGAATCCAAATCCTATCTGCTTTTTGCTTTCCTCTTTAAGAACTTCCAAGCCCTCAAACGCGCCACCACATATAAAAAGAATATTTCTGGTATTGATCATCACATTTCCGCCACGGGGATGCTTCCGACCTCCCGCCACGGGGACAGATACCTCCGCGCCTTCTATGATCTTAAGCAGGGCATGCTGCACTCCTTCTCCGGATACATCCCTGGTGATACTGCGATTCTCACCTTTTCTGGCTATCTTATCGATCTCATCGATATATATGATCCCGCGTTCTGCCTTTTCGATATCACCATCCGCCGTCGTAATCAATCTTGTAAGAATGTTCTCTACATCATCGCCTACATAACCTGCTTCCGTTAAGGATGTTGCATCTGCTATAGCAAAGGGTACATCAAGCACCTGTGCCAGTGTCTGTGCCAACAGGGTCTTCCCCGATCCAGAAGGTCCCAGCATTAGGATATTGCTCTTCTTGATCCTGCCGGTTGTATCCTTGAGCCTCTTAGCATGGTTATATATGGCAACAGCAAGAACCTTCTTTGCTCTTTCCTGCCCTATAACATGACGATTTAATACATCCGTGATCTCCGACGGTGTTAATGTCTTCGGTTCATCAATTGGAAAAGGGAAATCCTCATCAATATCGTCAATATCAAAAGGAAATTCTTCTCCGTTAAAGACACCTTCAAAGTCTTCATTCGGTGGCTCATTGTCTCCCCAGGGGTCACCTCCGACCTCGATATTGTCCATACTGAGCATGGCCTGATTGGCGATTATGCTCACAACGGAAATACAGTCATTACAAAGGTTCTTATCTCCGGGTCCCTTTACCATAAATCTCGCTTCAGATGCCGATCTGCCGCAAAATACACATTTTTCATTCATATCCATATAAGAATTACCTCGTATCGTATGCTTGTAACTATAGGATACTTCCTAAAACAAACACTGTCATTGAACCTATAGTTGAAGAGCTATCCCCATGCCTCGTTGTACATCGGCTTATAAATATAGCTGTTTTCGAGACCATATACCTTTTCTTCCGATATAGTCCCAGGCTCCTGTCCCTTATAAGCTTCCTCAAACATGTTCATTCTGCTGTCTGCCAGATCTATAATATGAAGCATTTCTGCTTCAGGGAATGCAGGCGTTGTTATAGCATCCCATTCTTTTTTTCCATGATGAGATGCTATCATGTGTTTAAGCATCTCTATCTTTTCCGGATTATAAACATCTTCCTTTGCAGCATCATGTATCATCATGATGCCGACAACAGAATGTTCCAAGAGTCTCCCCTCTACTGTCACATTGGCCTCACCGACATCCAATGTTTCATAGCATGATATTTTACCTATATCATGAAGAGCTGCAGCACATACAAGCAATTCCTTATCTAATCCCTTATATACATCACAGAAGTGCGATGCCAGGCACACCATTCTTACAGTATGATAAAGAAGACCGGATAAAAAATTATGATGCATTGATACAGCAGCAGAAGAACGCTTAAACGCATCTTTGTTTTCCAGTAATAATTTGACTGCCAAGCTTGAAATACTCTTGTAAGGTCCTACACCTTCTGGATTGGAATCCACACTACTAACACGATCAATCAAGCCCTCGAAGTATTTATCCGGATTAATCGGAGCTGCATGAACAAAATCCTTTTCTGTAATCGACGAGTCTGTATTTAATTCCCAATGACTCTGATTGTAATATCCAGCACTACCATGAGTAAGATTCAGTTTGAGAATGCTTCCACTAATAACGCCCTTTTCTCGCATCGAATCAATGGTTTCACTAAAGAAATTAACCGGCTGAGTCTTTACTCCATCAAAAAGATCAACCGCCACAAAGGGTTCACCCTTTTTTGTAAATCCCTTGTCTCTGACTCCCATCACCAGTAAAACCATTTCTTTTTCAACACCCGTTTCCATAGAGTAAAACTTTGCTATCTTATCCATACCTGCTCCTTTCATGCAACAAACCGTTCTGTTAAGCTTCTATAATAATCTATTACCCGCTGATCAGCTTTCAAGCTCTCAGCCGTAATAGGTACCATAAGATGAATGCCCTTAATATCACGAGCTCTAGACAACGCCACATATAACTGTCCGGGATCCCAGCACTTCGGTGCCATGATATTAACCGAATCGAAAGTCTGTCCCTGGCTCTTGTGTATCGATATAGCATACCCACCTCTAAGAGGAAACTGCTCTATCTTAACAGCATCTCCCCCAGATGTTGTAGTATCCAGAGTATATTCGATACGGCATATATCAACTATGTTTCCGTTATCAAAATGCACCTTGATACTATCGGCTCCCATGTCTACAACTGTTCCTAATGAGCCATTTTGAAATCTTCCTGACGAATCATTACGAAGCGAGATTACTCTCATATTCTTTTTTATATATAGTGTCTCATCAACACGAGACTTATTAAATGCAGCCTTTGAAGTATTTCCAAGAGCGGTGTACGGTTTTGCAGTTCCAGGTAATGCCATGAATTCCCGAAGATTTATTTTATCCGCATATTTATTTAATGTACAAACACAAATCGCACCTTCAATTTTTCTCTGCTGCGAAGCCTTGTTAAAATATCCGATACAGGACGGATCCGCCAGCCTTGCCCTGGATAACATTTCTACAAATTCTGTGTTTCTCTGCCTT
>JAILDD010000086.1 GCA_024689605.1 Lachnospiraceae bacterium | reverse complement strand
GCTCTACAGCGGCGGCTTAAGCATATATACCACTCTTGATCCCACCATACAGTCCATGTGTGATGAGATTTACGCGGATGAAACCAATTATCCCGAAGGAACCAAGTGGTACCTGAATTACAAGCTAACAATACAGCATTCTGATGGTGAAACCCAGAGCTTCTCCAATGAAATGTTCAAGGCATATTATAAGGAGCAGAATTCCAATTATAACCAGCTCTACACTTCACAGGATGATGCCTACGCAGCTATCCAGGAATACTCGGAATACGTGATGAAGCCCGGTGATGAGATTATCGCAGAGAGCATAAGCCTGACACCCCAGCCCCAGGTTTCACTCACTATAGAGGATCAGTATACCGGCCATATCCTGGCAATGATCGGTGGACGCGGTACGAAGGAATCCAGCCGTTCACTTAACCGCGCTTCCAATACCACAAGACAGCCCGGTTCAACATTTAAGGTTGTAGCAGCCTATGCTCCCGCTATAGACACCGGTGCCACAACCCTCGCTTCAGTTTATATTGACGCACCTTTTAACTACACTAACGGCCGTCCGGTAAACAACTGGTACGGTGCCAATTACAGAGGCGCAGTCACTGCACGATATGCAATAGAGCAGTCAATGAATATCATAGCCGTAAAGGTACTGACACAGATCACGCCTCAGGTCGGATTTGACTACCTGAAGGATTTCGGCTTCACCACTCTGGTTGAAAGGCGTGTAGAGGCTGACGGTCGCGTAACAAGCGATATCCAGCAGCCCCTTGCCCTGGGCGGCATCACCGACGGCGTCACAAATATGGAACTTAACGCAGCTTATGCTACCATCGCCAACGGAGGCATGTACATGGAGCCCATACTTTATACAAAGATTTACGACCATGATGGAAACATCCTTATAGATAAAACCGCCATTCAGGATCAGCACCGTGTGCTCAAAGAAACCACTGCTTTCCTGCTCACCGATGCCATGGAAGGTGTTGTAACCTCCGGTACCGGCGGAGCGGTCAATTTCGGTGGCATGGCAATAGCCGGAAAAACAGGAACCACCACAAGCAACAAGGATGTGTGGTTTGCGGGATACACACCCTACTATACAGCTACCACCTGGACAGGGTTCGATAACAACGAGAAGCTTACCGGCCAGGAGACTTCCCTTTCCAAGAAGATGTGGAAGATCGTTATGAGCAGGTTGCATGAAAACCTGGAATACAAATCCTTTGACATTCCTGCCGGCATAACCCAGGTTACTGTATGCTCAAGGTCCGGATACCTTCCGGTATCAGGACTCTGTGACGGATACCTGCGCACTGAATATTTTGCAGAAGGCACAGTTCCTTCCCAGACCTGTGATGTCCACTACAACGGCAATATCTGTCTTGCAACCGGCCTTCCCGCCTGTGACACCTGTCCTTTTAAGGTGCCCGGCATACAGGAGCTTACCCATGCTGAGCCGGCGTCCATAGGATCTTCCAACGGAGGAACCACAAGATGCCCGCATGATGCGGCATTCTTTGCAGATCCCGCCCATGTAGCGATACTGCAGCAGCAGCAGGCAGCGCTGGCGGCGCAGGGATACAATTTCTCCATTGAAGGATATTAAGTACACTAACCAAGGAAAAAAAGGAAAATAAAATGCCGGTGAGATATTCTCACCGGCATTCTTAATTGCAGACACCAAGGCTGTCATCGTCTGGCGCTGTTGTACGTCCCCTGCAGCAAATGCTTAAGGCTACACTGAAATATTATATTTACCCGTCACCTTCACTTTCCGCAGTTTCTTCATCGGTTTCAGGTTCATCAGAAAAAATATCGGACGGCACATCAGGGTTAGCCATAAAATATTCAGCCACCGCATCATCCAGGGGCATCTCCGTAAATTCTGTCCGTCCCGAGGCACTTCTTACTATAATGCCATAAACAAGAAAGTCATCGCTTATGTAACCGCCTCTTGAGCCGTACATAATGAAGTTCCATCCATCATCGCGAAGCTTTGTGACCTGGACATACTGCCCGGGCGAAGCGCTGAGCACAATATCCCCTTCCTTTGACGGAAGGGTACGGATATTAACGCCCGTATTGGCCGAGATCACGGCACCAAGCATCACTTCCGTCTGGGCCTCTTCCATAGCGTTCTGTTCATCTATAATTTCCTGTTCGGAAGCAAAAACGACACCATTTGAAGACATGGGCAGCGGCATAGGTTCATTGCTGTTCGCAAGAGTTGCCGATCCCTTCTGTATCAGAAGCGCCGCCAGCACAACTATCATGACACTGAGTGCCACTATGGCAAGCGTTAAAAATCTGTTCAGTCTCTTATCGTTCATACTTCACTAAATCTTAAACATTCTCCCTGTCTGCATCACGGCCCATAATAAGCACCCTGCCTTTTCCCATCTCTTCATAGTAATGGAATGCATACATGAAGAGCCTGTACTCCCCCGTTCCCCTGCTGTCCCGAAGGAAGACATGGGACACAGTCTTTCCCTTATTGAAATTATCACGGATCGTTTCCTGGGAAAGAGCCATCCTGAATACATTCATATCATCAGGGTGTATAGTAAGATCCGTAGGCACATCGCTCTCAACATTTTCCCATTTTGCTTCCCTTATTATCCGCTGTCCGTCAAATGCCAGCATATAGAAAACACCGGTATCTGCGTCGTACTCATACATAACATCATAGTCAGCTAAAAGCGTCGCGTTATATATGAGTGACAGCTCATGCTGTTCCATCATATCATCATAGTTTTCAAACGCGATGACCACTTCGGTAAACTGTCCCGTCGCAGACCTGATAGGGAAAAAATTAAGCCTTATCCACTTGTCCTGCACGGTACGGTAGACATATTCACGCTTTGCATATTCCTCTATGCGGCCCATGAGGTCATCCGCGCCGGAAAACTTAAAGAAATCCCTGTACTGCTCTATGACATAGGCCTTGGCATAGTGTTCCATTGCATCCACGAATTTATCGAACTGTTTTTCAATGTATCTGTATTCCTGAGGCACTCTTATGGAATGGAAGGAACCGTCTGTCACGCTTACAAAATACACGCATATATATCTTGATGAAAGAATATCTATTACTATATTCTTTTCATTCCGCTCCGCCTCAACTCTTTTGTGTTCCGTGATATCCATGAATGTCAGGACACATTTATTCTCCATCCCCGGCATATAGGGTGGCTTAAAGGCATTTACTCCTACCCAGCCGTCATCTGTACTTATATTGCTGTTATATTCCCTTCCCACATTCTCTGCACCATCTTTGAATGCAGAACGCAGTCCCTCAAGAGAAAAATATTCCATATAGTCATTCTTCTGTCCGTCATCAGATATAAGCTCACTTACAAGCTGACGGAGCACTTCATAATCACCGTCCAGAGGAATACCAAAAAGAAACTCGTCCTGCTTCACAGTGGTATAACGCCCGGTCTTCATATCCAGAAGGTATACTGACCTGTAGGCGTTGCTTAAGGACTTCATTATGATCTCGTTTTCACGTTCCTTCTCGTTAGCAGTTCCTTCACCGTCAATGCTCCGCTCCGAGCAGACCACCTTGCCTTCCATCTCATCAAGGCGAAGGAAGCGCATCTCCACCCAGATATAGTCATCCTTGAATTTTTTTCTGTAACGGAATGCATAGTCACTTCCCGAAGAGATCTCACGGTTTATCCTGGCCGCATCAAAATATGCTTCCACCTGGCTGCGGTCATCAGGGTGAACATAGCTTGTCATTATCTCGCTGCACCATTCGTCAAAACGTACAGGATGATAATATACCGCACGATAAGGGTTTTCTCCGTTATCCAGAGGCTTTAATAACGTGGTAACCTCACCTTTCATCATATCCAGCAAAAAGATGCTCCTGTAGGAACGGCCCAGAATACCAAATATCTTTTCCCTTTCTTCCTCCTCCCTGTCATCCACATGGGAAGTCAGGAGGAAAGCATAGGCGAGCATGCCCTGGTTCCATACCACCTTGCATACCGTCACATTCTTTCGTCCGCCGAAGTTTGATTTTTCCACAAGGTAACGGTATACGCCGCCCTGGTCCACATGGCTGATGGCTTTACGCATATCCTCCTGATCCCAGACTCTTGATGCATCCACACCGGCATGCGCATTCGTGCAGACAGTTACCAGGTGGTTGCAGTACAGGATCTTGGAATCCCTTGCACCTACAACAAACAATGCCACATCATCGGCATTGTCGAGAATATTCATAATACTCCAGAGTTCCTTCATTATAACCCTCCAAACCGGACTGATTCGTCCCCCATAAAAGGTGCAGCCTTTACGCCGATAATACCCTTAACAGATACTCCCACACCCGCTCAGTGCTCTTTATCGATAACTTTTCCTTTGTCGTATGAATATCCAGAATATCAGGACCGATGGACACCGCATCGAAGCCGTCTATCTTCTGCGCGAGTATGCCGCATTCAAGCCCTGCATGTATAACTTCTATCTTCGGTTCAGCAGAATACATTTCCCTGTATACCCTGCACATCTCATCACGGAGTGGCGAAGACTCGCGGTACTCCCATTCGGGATACTGGGATGAATTTTCACAGACTGCGCCAAAAGAATCTGCAATTGCAGTCACGCTCTTACTCAGGTTGCGAAGGCTGCTGCCCATCTGGCTCCTGAGTTCATGATAAGTATAAACAGTATTGCCTTTTCTCTCTATTATACCCACATTCAGTGAAGTAAGAGGAAGACCCTCTGTCCAGCCGCACATAGCCTGCACCCCGTCCGGCACCGCCATAATGAATGACGCAAGTTTCTTTAATGAATCTGCAGCAAATATGCTTCTTTCACCAAGTAAACTGTCTGCTGCCGTTATCTTTATGCCGTCGTCTTTCTGACGGTACTCGTTTTTTATCTCTTGTTCTACACTTGCTATAACAATATTCAATTCAGAAATATCATCACGGTTTATTAGTATCTCAAACTCCGCCTTATCCGCTATGGCATTGCTTTTCGTGCCACCCTTTATATCAACAAATTCCGCATCGAATCTGTCGCAGATATCATAAAGAAGCCGCCCGCATATCTTGATGGCATTCGCCCTGTTCTTTATTATCATTTCCCCTGAATGTCCGCCCAGAAGCCCGCTTACAGACACTTTGACGCAGGCTTTATCAGTTCCATCTGCATTATCAGAAGCCGACAGCTCTATGCCCGCCTTCATTTTGATGCCCCCTGCGCAACCGGCTATGAATATCCCTTCTTCTTCCGAATCAAGATTTATAAGCCTTTTTCCCTTAAGCAGACCGGGATCAAGGGCTATGGCTCCGTCCATACCCACCTCTTCGTTTGTCGTGAAAACAGCCTCCAAAGCAGGAGCCTTGATGCTGGCATCATCAAGTATGGCCAGCATGTACGCCACTGCTATTCCGTCATCTCCTCCGAGGCTGGAACCCTTTGCATAGATATACTCATCATCATGGCATACATCCAGCGGTGTAGTATCCATGTCAACCGCCTGGTCATCATTTACTGCCACCATATCCATATGCCCCTGCAGTATGATAACAGGCTTATCCTCATATCCATCTGACGCATCACGGTATATTACCACATTGTTTTCTTTATCCCTTACGTACCTGAGGTTCCTTTTTACGGCAAAATCCTCCAGATAGCTGCTTATCTCATCTACATGATAGGAGCCATGGGGAATGCTGCAAATCTCTTCGAAAAAATGAAATACTTTTGACGGTTCAAGACCTTCTAATCTGCCGGACATGATCGATCCTCTGCTTTCCTTCCGTGACATAGGTTGCCACTTTTCATACTTATGTAAATATTATACCCCATTTTGAGCAATGTAACCACGATAAAAACGCAGCCATTAAATGACTGCGTTTTCAACTCTATCCTACGGTATTTAGGTCTTCCCAGGCCATTAAACCTTGAAGAACTCTATTGCTGCGCACATATCATCATTAACGGTACGCATCTCACCGGTGGATGTCTGTGTATCCACACACGCTTCCGTAACCTGCTGGCAGGAAGCTGCAACCTGCTCTGCAGATGCACCAAGCTCCTCTGAGATAGCCCCCAGCTCTGTAGTAGTGCTGGTAAGCTCTGCC
>JAILDD010000059.1 GCA_024689605.1 Lachnospiraceae bacterium | reverse complement strand
GGAAAATTACGTTTGATCTCATTCGGCGTATTCCAACGTTCACTTCTGCTCACCGTACTTCGCTCCTTTCCGTACTTTTGCTCCAATTCTCAATTAAGGACTTAATACTCTTCTCATTAATTTCGGGCATATAACTGGAGTAATCAGCATAATGTATAAGTTCATCCACCATGTCAATTGCTTCTTGCACGGTGCAAATGTCAAATTCTTTAACTGTATTCATGAGTAGACTGGACATATTTCTTGCATTGCTAAGCAGGGTGTCACGATCAGCAATCAACCTTACGATCAGATCGCAGATATTCTCATAAGTATATGGTTCAACATCAATCCGTTTGATCTTGCTGACATTGCTACAAAGCTTTTCGATGAGTTTTTCCTCGTTCTTTGATGGATTAGAGTGAACAAAAAACACAACGCAGGCACTTTCGCATACTTTTTTGATACTGGAGATAAAGTCAGTGAACTGTGTTTCATTAAGGTGACAAGCAATATTGCTGATATCCATCCCAACAATATTTGTATATTCATTAGTGTAGTCTGCTGCACGGTCAATTGAAACAAATGCACGTTTAAGCTGCTGGGGCGTTCCATCGAGTTGGATTTCAATATAATCATCAAGGCCGTTGAACTTAATAACATGATGCTCTTTATACATATCAGTCATATATTCAATGCAGGTCGTTCTACCGGAACCAGAATCCAGTGAAACGATCAAATGTGGGGGACGCAATCTCCCCTGGTTATAGATATGTGCTTCAGAACAAACTGCTTCAATTTCATTGCAAAATGCGTCCAAGCCAACAGGTTTTGTGATAATGTGCCGTTTCATTTATATTCCTCCTCGCATCAATCGGAAATCGGATCACCAATATTATCGATAAGTCCGTATGCAAGTGCTTCCTCTGCACTCATAATATTGTCTCTTTCTGTGTCCTGATCTATTTTTTCTTCGGACTGGCCTGTACAATCAGACAGGATTTTGTTGAGTTTCTTACGGATTTTCAGAATGTGTTCTGCATGGATACGAATATCTGTTGCCTGTCCGTTTGTGCCTCCAAGAGGCTGATGGATGAGTACTTCGGCATTGGGCTGGGCCCAGCGCTTACCTTTGGTTCCCGCAGCAGCAAGGAGAAACGCTGCCATACTAGCTGCCATACCACAAGCCACAGTGCAGACATCACAGTTCAGCGCTTTGATCGTGTCATAGATACTGAACCCAGCAGAAACAGAGCCGCCCAGACTCTGAATTCGGAAGCAAATGTCATCATTGGATTCTCTAGCCAAACAACGGAAGGCAGCATTGACGATAGTTGCATTTTCTTCGTCAATAATACCCGTCAAGGATATGACACGATCTGAATAATCGATGTCAAGTGGGTTCAACATCATATCCTGACCATTGAGGTTTACAGCTTTTTTCATTACATAATTCACAGAATCAGTCCTCCCTTGCTAGTCATAGTCTTGATAAGCTGTGTTTCTTTCTCAGTGAATGAATCCGGAAGCACAATCTTCTTTTCCGGAAGGATCAACTGTGCATGTGCAGTTACAAGCAGACCTTCATGAGTATCATTGATAATATACCGATCGGAGATTGCCTTGATTTCCGTAGAGTTCTCGATGAAGTTCAACATATCAATACCTCCCACTTTGTTTTGTAATTTATCCATACGCAAAGTGGGAGGCGTTTCTCCACAATAACTTATAAATAACTGAAATCCTTTTTGTTTTCTGAAATTATGGCAAATCATCAAGGGAAAATCTTGAATAATAACACTGCTCTAGCATGGCACGTGCGACACCTAGTGACACGTAATCACGTTGTTCAAAACCATTTGCCTTTTGAAATGCTTTGACGGCATTTTCCGTTTCTTCTCCATATTTCCCATCGATTGCCCCAGTATAATATCCAGTTTTTTTCAAGCAACACTGTATCCAACGTGCTCCAACAGTCACGTGCGGTATCATATCACGTAAATTACTGACAATGGGTAGCATATATCCAGTATTTCCACCATTCATTATGGTGTCCATATGAGCATAAAAACCTCCTACATATACTGGAACTATTCGTCTTCCCATATATCTGACTAACTCATCGATTACTGTTTGATCGACTTGACCATTATGTCCCTGGTATCCTCTACATTGCATAAATGAAGCAATTTCCTGCATGGTGTGATCTCCAAGGTTGCCAGTAACATCCCATATTTCTCCTTGATAATATATTCCCGTTGCTTTAAGTTGCACCTGAACCCATAGTACAGTAAGACACATTTGGTCCTTTTTGATTATTTGACCATTGAGATTTGGAATCCCGAGGTCATATGGCTCATCATTATGACAATCCGGTATGAGAGTTGTGCTATTGGAAGGTCTCTGTTTACCGCAGTCAGGACAAAACATGGTATCTCTTACACAGTGACATTTTTTACAGAACCACAGGCTTCTTTCCGCTTTTGAAAAAGAACCAGGTAAAGCCAATATCGCCAAAAGAAGAAGTTCAACAAATCTCAGTAAGTTCTTTTTCATTTGATTACCTCCTTGAAAAGTAGAGATCCATTTGTTCACATGACAATGCTGCACTAATGCTGAATGAATATGATCAATACATTTAGGTTAATTGCACTAGATAGATGGCAACGTGACTATCAAGTCATATTCTTCTCCAGAGATATGGAGTTCTTCCCATGGCTTTGAATACCCGTTTGGAACATTAAGCAGATGAAAATGATACTCTTTGGGATCACCGTCAAAACTGACATATCCATTACTGTCCGTTTCAACTGGTGTGTACTCCCCATTGCAAAAGGCAACGATTACACCTGGAACCGGATTTCCAAAGGCATCTCGAAAGCAGAGAACGCAGCGATTGCTTATTGACTGATTTTGACTTGTGGGTAAAGCCAATAGCTCATCAAATAGGTTTGTGAATTCGTCAGAAGATGATTTACATCCGATTTCTACTGCAACAATACGTCTGTTTTTATCTACAATTAGCGTCGTCGGTATAGCGTTACCATCCATATTGTTAAACAATCCGAGATCGTCACGTCCAATCATAAAATTCAAACCATAATTGCTTGCAAAATCTCTAAGCACATCAAAAGAATCAGTTTCTTCAATACTGAGCGCAATTACATCCACTCGATCAGAGTACATTTCCCATGCGGTTTCGAGGAAAGGAAACTCCATGCAACACGGCCCACACCATGTTGCCCAAAAGTTAATCAAGACCAGGTCATGTGTCTTTAGTGACTCTGAAAGTGTGAACACTGAACCGTTAATTGTTTCAATTGAAAAATCTGGCAAAACCTGTCCATTCATGTCTTCCGGACTTGCTAATGCTCCAGGACTGCAAAGGATCAAAGACAAGACAAGGGAAACGATCATGAGCTTTTTCATTGCAGTACCTCCTCGTAGTAGTGTGTGATTACTTGTTATTTGACATCAATCATAATGAACATGCAACGTTACAGTTTACTCTTATGCTGTTTTATAACTGATAGAACAGAATCGATACTTTCATTAAATGTGAGAGTTGTCGTGTCGATAACCACTGCATCAAATGCACAATGCAATGGGGCATTTTCTCTGGTTAAATCCTGGTAATCTCTATTTCTCAATGATATAAGAGTATCCTCAAAGCTCGACTGAACGCCTCGACTCTGTAATTCAAGGCAACGGCGGCGAGCTCTTTCTTCTATGTCGGCTGTTAGATAAATCTTCACTTCCGCATCTGGAAGCACATTGGTTGCGATATCACGCCCATCCATTATGATGTCTTGAGAAGACGCAATATTTCGTTGGCTTTCGACCAATAGCTTGCGTACTCCAGAATACATGCTTATCCGCGAGGCGGCGTCACCAACCTCGTTTTGTCGAATCAAATCTGTAACGTCTTCTCCATCAATAATTGTGTGCTGGGTTCCATTTTTATATACGATATCCATATGGATCTTACGGCAACACCGGGTAATATCTTCTTCCTTTGAAAGATCTATTTTTCGTTGTAAACATGCAAGAGCTACGGCTCGATACATAGCTCCAGTATCCAAGTGTAAAATGCTCAGACGTTTTGCGACTTCATCAGATATAGCAGATTTACCTGCGCCTGCTGGACCGTCAATAGCAATCCTCATGATATACATCTCCTCTGCACAGTAACATACCTACCACCAGAAACACCTATTAATCTTACTAAAGTCATGATTTGCATCGGAGTAATCGCGATCTGATGCAGTATGCTTCTTCACTCTACTGATCACTTCCCGGACCTTCTGTCTCTCTTGTTTTCGAAAAAGGTCAACTCTTTTTTTCCTTCTCTTTTTCATGGATCATCTCTCCCTTTATTGATATGGTTCTTCGATTATGCCACTCCGGATACTTTTTGAAATTCATCTCAATGGTCTCCTTTCTAGCTGTTGCTGGTCATAACAGGATCAGCCTGCCTAGTGTGTTTCTCTTAAGCGTACCTGATAAGAATGACAGCATATTATCCATGATCCTCAGACGTCTCCTTAACCAAGTAAACATGCTGGTTATTATCAGGCATCTTCAGCGCTCGCTATCGTTGCTGTAGCAAATGCATATGATTCATATTATGTGCGTTGCTGTTTTCGTGGCTGGCAAATTCTTATGGCCACCAACCTTGAAAAGCTGTTCGCCTCCAATTCGTGGTCTGCATATGCTGTTCAGCATTGAAAACTACTAGAAACGCTATTCAATTACCATTGCATACGATAAAAACACATTTTATGTGTGCGTTTCATCATGATACCCATACGTATCAATGCGCTGGAGGAATGCTTGCTTCTGGTGGGAAACAGAAACGTTTTGGAACTTGCTCTTCTGTAAGTCTCCCTCCTTATTCAGAACAAGTCACATTCAACAGAGAAACACACCGATATACCAATCAGTGCAACAGTACTAAGACGAAAGCCTTTATCTTGTCGTCTCAGTTATTCAATACGCTTGTTTGAACCTTTTCTCCAGTTTGGGCAAATGATTATAGATATTCAGATCTTGTGCAGATAATGCGTGGGCATTTCATTCTCCCTCTTTTTAATAGGGAAATAGCCCCTAGTATAAAAGGTTTGTCGGTAGTCAGATCTGATCATTTGGAAAGGTTCCTTATAGCGAATGATTT
>JAILDD010000249.1 GCA_024689605.1 Lachnospiraceae bacterium | reverse complement strand
CTTGCATCTTCCCAAAAGCTCCGTAGCATAACCGGGTCTGAATTTCAGTACCCTCATGGGCTGCTTCGGTTCAGACGCTCCGGACATATTCATGACATTCAGCGCCTTATCTATATGAAGCTCTCTTTTATTGCCATTTTTGTCTACCCTGTCATAGTCATAGAGTCTGTAAGTCAGGTTTGAGTTTTCCTGCACTTCAGCTATTACCGCACCGTTTCCTATGGCATGCACAGTCCCTGCCTCAATGAAAAACACATCATCCTTATGGACCTTTACCTTCTGCAGGTATTTTGTAAGCTTACCCTCATCTATGGCTTTTTTTAGCTTATCCGCAGTCATGGAATGCCTGAAACCGTATATAAGGGAAGTATCCGGTGCGGCATCTATAACATACCACATCTCGGTCTTACCCCGCTGCCCATTCTCATATTTCATGGCATACTCATCCGTTGGATGTACCTGCACTGACAAATCACTGTCGGCATCTATTAATTTTACCAATATAGGGAGATCATCATAGCCATTCTCCCTCGGATGAGTCCCCAGATATTCCGGATGCATCTTCAGCACCTCAGAAAGAGCCATCCCCTTGTACTCACCGCTGGCAACCGTACTCAAACCATCAGGATGGGTACTGCACTCCCAGGTCTCTGCCAAAGGCGTAGTATCTGTCTCCTTACAGAAATCGTCCTTAAGCCTCCTGCCCCCCCAAAGATAATCCTTCTCCGCAGGCTTTAAGAGAAACGGCATTATGGAATTTTTTTTATTATTTTCAGTACTGACTTCATTCATGTATTTATCTGTCAACTCATCCCCATGCGATCAAATTCACATAGGGTAATTCTTTTTTATATGATTTCCCGAATTTACCATCTGTATGTCACAACAGCAGATGCTTTAGCCATCAGGAACAGTTACAATATCATATATCCAGTTTGTACTTTGTCTTATCATGAACACTTATGGCATCACCTATCTGCACCTCTATAAGGCACAGTTCAGTTTCTGCGACTACCGTATGTCTGCAGCCTGCAGCCATTGTCACCACATCCCCCGTTGACACAGGCTGTTTCATTCCATCCACTATGACGGTTCCTCTTCCGGATACGATATTCCACACTTCATCCCTATGTTCATGGGAATGATAATTCATAGCCCGTCCCGCAAATACGGTTATCTTGTTGGTCATGCTTCCCGGACCTACATCCAGTACCCTGAAGCTCCCCCACGATTTATCTGCAAACATAACCTGCTGGTCTATCTTATCTACCACAGGCTTATTATGGCTTGAGGCCTCCTTATCGGAGACAAAAACTCCCTCTGCCGAAGCTGCTACAACAACATTTTTCAAGCCCATACATACAACAGGCACATCCAGCTCATTCAGGACATTTACATTTTCGCAGCTTCCGTCCACCACGGCTTTACCCGTTGCTGTTTCATCCATAGCCTCCGTCAAGGTATTCCATGTTCCCAGGTCCTTCCATGCACCTCCGAATTCCAGGACACACACCTTCTCTTCAGCCTCAAGTATTTCCTTATCAAAGCTTACGGCATTAAGTGTCTCATACTTTTCATACAGATCCTCGTAGTCCGTAAAATCTATCTTTTCGTGTGCTTTTTTCAGAATATAGCCCATTCTGAATACAAAAACCCCTGCATTCCACCAAGCTCCCTGTCCGATATATTCTTTTGCTTTATCTTCGCTCGGCTTTTCACGACATATGCCGTAAATCCTGCCTTCCTTCTTTTCCTTCGGCAGAATGTATCCGTATTTTTCCGCAGGATATGCAGGCTTTGCTCCCATAACACAGATATCGGCATCCTTTTCCGAAAGAGCAAGTTTTTCCAGATTTTTCAGCGCATCAAAATAATCATCCTCCACATAGGGATCCACAGGACATACCATCAAAAGCTGATCTTCGTCCACATGCCTTATCTCATTCAGAAAAACAGAAGCCAGCACAATTGCCGGGAATGTATCCCTTCTGCATGGTTCCACAGACAGGGTAATATTTTCTCCTATCTGACTGTGCAGCGCAGCCACCTGCGCTCTGGACGTGGCAACAGTCACATCCGCAGCCTTATCAGCAGAAACTATCCCTCTGTACATCCTCTGTACCATGGATTCCACTGTTCCATCTTCCCTTTTTAATATCTTTATGAACTGCTTTGATCTGTTATCATTTGACAGCGGCCAGAGTCTTTTCCCTGATCCGCCGGAAAGAAGTATCACATTCATTATCATTAGCCCCCGTTATTTTGCAGTAAGTAAAATCAGATATTTT
>JAILDD010000257.1 GCA_024689605.1 Lachnospiraceae bacterium | reverse complement strand
GATAAAAATCCTGACAGTCTGAAATTCCTTGTGGATGTTGAGAAGAAAATGCAGGAAGGAAAAGGCAAAGGATATGAACGATGGGCGAGGAAGTTTAACCTTAAGCAGCGAGTAAAAGTTCTACTGTTCTTGGAAGAACATGAGATTTCATCTTATGAAGAACTTGTAATGATTACCGATGAAATGAAGCCAAAACTGGATGCCTTGAATGACAGGATAAAGAAGAGACAAGCCCGGATGGCTGATAGACTATGCCATCGAACATGGAAAGAAAGTGAAATATTTGGAAGAAGAATAAGGAACTGGTGATAAGAAGATGAATATAGCAGTATATTGTGGATCAAGCAGTGGGAATAATCCCAAGTTTATCGAGTCTGCAAAGATTTTGGGAAGATGGATCGGTGAAAACGGGCATACTCTTGTTTATGGAGGAGCAAGTAAAGGACTTATGGGTGCTGTGGCAGGCGCCGTTATCGAAGCAGGAGGAAAAGTGATAGGTGTCATTCCGGATGTTGCCATCATCCAGGCAAGGAAACATACGGGACTTACCGAACTTATTGAGACAAAGTCAATGGCAGAGCGAAAGTCAAAGATGGTTGAACTTGCAGATGCCTTTGTGGCGCTCCCTGGAGGGATCGGGACGCTTGATGAAATCACCGAAGTAATGTCACTTTCAAGTCTTGAAATAATCAAAGGACCGGTTGTTCTTTATGATACTGACGGGTACTACAGACCACTGAAAGCTGTATTGGAGAGCATTTTAAATGCTGAATTTGGAAAAAGAGAGTATTTCGAGAATGTGCTTCTTTCAGAGGATATACAAGAGGTTGGCAGGTTTTTATGCGATGGATTGGATTATGAGGTATGAGAAATGGTATAGCTGGTCGTGAGCCTGGCATTTTTTTATCAGTTATGATGAGACGTTGCTTTCAGAAATAAAGGAGTATCGGAGGATAGGAAGATGATAAAGATTTATGGAATGCCAACTTGTCCATACTGCGATTATATCCATGAGCAGATAAAAGGACGTGAAAATGAATTTGAATACATCAATATCGGTGAGAATATCAGGAACATGGGAGCATTTACGAGGCTTAGGGATAAGAACCCTGCTTTTGATCAAAGCAAAGAAATCGGAGATGTTGGTATACCGGCATTTGTTCTTGAAGATGGTACCATAACCCTGGATCCGGCTGTTGTCGGTCTTATTGAATATGGTACACCCGATGCCTGTTCCATAGAAGATCATAAAAACGGAAGAAAAGGATGCTGATTTTGGAAATAGGATAAAATGGGAGGACAAAACGGTAATACGAGGTGGGTCAAATGATGAAACGAAAAATGATATTTGTAAAAAGAGCCGCTGTTCTGCTAGCAGGCTTATTTCTCGCCGCATGCGGAAAAACTGATCCAGGCCAGGAAGTTCCATTACAGAGTGATGATCAGAATCATGAAGAAATTGTCTCTCAGATGATGGCTGATGTTGTTACATATAAAAGTAAAGACGGATGGTCGGTACAATATCATACAGAGCAGTTTGATATGGAAGAGGATGGAGACTCTGTAAAATTTATTTATAAAGAAGGAACACCAGGAGCCAATACTGAAGAGATCAGATATATAAAAGGTAAGCAGCCGCAGGAGGTATTGGGTGAGCTGACGGATACCTGGGATGCTGATTCCGTGGAAATTAAAAGAAATGAAGGGATTTTCCCGGGAACTTCTGATAAATGGGGATATTGGCGCGAGCAGGATGGGAGCAATGCCATAAGGACTGCAGTTGCAGGTGAATATAATGGCGGAGTACTACTTTTTTATTCCATAGAAAGTCCTACCGATGAACCTGTTTCTGTGGTGTCAGATGCTATTTCGGAAATTGTTGATAGCATTACCTATGATAAATTTGAGCCCCAGACAGAATTTGATTATGTCCCTGGTAAATACATAATGACCATGACGGATGAAATAGAAGACCAGACAGTATCGGCAGAGTATTACGTACAACTTGATGATGACCACACGGGTGTCATAAGCATGCAGGATGATATTGATATCATGTGGGGAAGCTATGAGCTGATGAGAACATCTCCGGATTTCGAGAAATATGAGTACACTATCGAAGGGGAAAGCCTCATGCTTAATCTGGATGGACAGTGGTTTACATTTGAAAAGGAATAAATAATCTGATATGAAATTTATGGTTCATACATGTGATGAGGGCCAGATATATGTCTGACATATAATAAAAATGGCTTGGTCAAACAAAATAAACATAGAAAAAACAAAAAGGCAATGGATCCGAAAATGACCCATTGCTTTTTTATTGGAAAAAATATTTTAAAAATTTTTTCAATAGGGGTTGCAAAAAAGTATCTCTCTGTGGGTATAGGTGAAAGGGTTAAAAAATTCCTTTCGTCGGACATTGAAAACTGAATAGTCATTCATCAGGTACAATCCTGTGATCTGGAGCCGCAAGGGTACGCCTTGAGCGATATAGCCCCTCTGGAATGCTCTTAGCAAGAGCATGGCGATGATAGATGCAGGGATAATGAGACTTCCGCTCAGCCACAACAATCGT
>JAILDD010000230.1 GCA_024689605.1 Lachnospiraceae bacterium | reverse complement strand
TAATTGCTGTTTTCCCGGATAAACGATCCACAACGGCCATTTTTTTTCGGTCATTTGAGGATCTTCCTATGTTGGCATCCACTGTACCGAACTCTTCGTTAAATCTGCCATGGACTATAGCATGATATGTTCTTTCTATTGAATGATCTTTTAATTGCGCAGCAATTTTTCTGTGGGAATTATCATTTTTGCATATTATAAGGAGTCCTGAGGTATCTTTATCGATTCTGTGTACTATGCCGGGACGCAGGATGCCGTTTATACCGGACAGGTCTTTACAGTGAAAAAGAATTGCATTAACAAGGGTACCTGACAGATGTCCCGGAGCCGGATGCACCACCATCCCCTTCTGCTTATTTACTATGAGAATATCACTGTCCTCATATACTATGTCTATAGGTATATCTTCGGGAATTATCTCGGGAACAACGGGTTCGGGAATGCTGAATACCAGCTCGTCGCCGGCTTCCGGTCTTTGCGAGGCTTTAGTGATAACGGTGCCGTTTTTTGTTACGGCACCGTCCTTTATCAGCTTCTGGATAAAAGTCCGGGAACAGTCCGGCATAAGCTCGCTTAAGAGTTTATCCAGCCTTTCACCGTCGGATTCGTCTTCTATGATAAATTTATACTGCGGCATGTGTATATTAAATATTTGTTTCTTGGTTTGTTCGTAAAATGCTTATTCTTTGAACCGACCATTATCGGTTTATTCGTTGTCAGCTGATTTTTTATCGTGTGCTATGGCTTCTTTCGATTCATTTCCAGCCGTTTTTGCATCTTTAAAACTGCTTTCGACAGTCTCATCCTCATCATGCTTTTTTCTTCTTGCAAGGATTTCTTTGAATGTCCTTTTTGATACGATATTCTGTACTTCATTTTCTGGAAGTTTTACAAAAAGCCCGTTTTCGTCTATATAGTCCACATGGACATATTCCTTTGTATCATCGGGAAGCCTCCTTTGCTTAATTGCAGAAGCTATCCATGCGCTGAAAGCTGTGTAAATAACTGCAAAAAGCGGCACGCCTACAAGCATTCCCACGACTCCCCAGAGCCCGCCGAAAAAGGTTATGGCGAATATTACCCAGAACGCTGAAAGGCCTGTTGACTGGCTGAATATCATAGGTCCAAGGATGTTTCCGTCAAACTGCTGCAGCAATAATATCATTATTATGAAATACAGTCCCTGTTTCGGGTCCACCATAAGGATAAGAAGTGCACTGGGAATCGCACCGATAAATGGTCCGAAATAAGGGATGATATTTGTTACGCCTATGATCATTGCAATCAGCGGTGCAAAAGGCAGTTTCATAATACTCATTATGATGTAGCATAGAACTCCTATGATAAAGGAATCTATCAGCTTTCCGGAAAAGAAACCCAGGAAAGTTTTGTTGGTAAAGCGGACATTATGAATGAATGCATTTGCGCTTTCGCGTCTCATAAGCGCATATATTATTTTCTTGCCCTGGCCGATAAAGAGCTCCTTACTGTTGATGATATAGATTGATATCAGAATGCCGAGGATCAGGTTCATTATCCATTTCACAAGGCTGAAAACACCTGTTGAAAGTCCAAGGGCAACGTCCTTTCCGCGGCCGATAACATTGGTGGCAATCCAACTGTTGATATCGGCCTGGTGTGCTGCAAGAAGCTCCTGGAATTTCTCCTCTAGCTGGGGATATTTCATAAGCATCTTGTTTATCCAGTTGACGAAATTTTCACTGTATTCCGGGAACTGATTAACGATGTTCTCGATACATTTTACAACCTCCGGTATAACGAATGAGAAAAACAGGTATATCAGCCAGATTACGAATGCATATACTATTACTATTGATAATGCCCGTAGTTTTTTGTGTATTCTGGCTTTTTTTGCCTGACTGATTTCGCCGCCGGTTTTATTGTCGCGGTATATCCATTTTTTGGTTTTATCATTGAGAATGAGTCTTTCTATGAAATCTATAAGAGGACTTAAGAGATACGCTATCACAAAGCCGTTGACCACCGGCATTATTATTTTGAAAAATTTACCCACAGCACCTATCACAACCGGCAGGTTAAATATAATATAGCCTATCAGAATTATAACGGTAACAGATGATACAATTGTAATTCCCCAGAAAATATATTTCTTTTTTTCTTCATCAAATTTCAAGATCCTGTCCTCCATATACGATGCTTGAAAAACACCACTTTAAAGTATAACACTAATTTACATAATATGGTACAATAAACTGGTGAGAAATGATATGTTTTTATAAAGAGAAAACATTAGGTTCCCAACATGCGCAAACTTGTTTGGTTATAACAATGGCAAATTATTCCGATAAAAGTTATCACGAACAGATAAAAATAAAGAACATAGAAAAGCTCAGGAAGCTGGAGGCGGAACTGCCTCCTTATTGTCACGTTTTCTTTCGCGGAATATCAGACAATACCGGTAACCGTACCAAAGTGGCCTATGCCTATGATCTGCAGATATTCTTTAAATTTGTAAATGACCATATTGTTGATACGCCTTACCCTTCGATTAAAGAAATTCCTCTTTCAGTTATCGAAAAAATAGAGAAATTTGATATTGAATCCTACATGGAATATCTTTCCTGGTATGAGGGGCCTGACGGTACTGCTCATACAAATGATGAACGTGGAAAAAGCAGAAAACTTTCGGCTCTCAGGAGTTTCTATGCCTATCTTTATGAATCTGAGTTGTTGAAATCAAATCCGGCTTCCATTGTGCATATGCCAAAGCTTCATGAAAAGAACATAATACGTCTGGAACCTGATGAAGTTGCAAAGCTTCTTGATGTCATTGAAAACGGCTCCGAAAGTGAGAGCGGCCATCAAAAAAAATTCCATGCCCGCACTATGCAGAGAGATCTGGCTCTTATCACCCTGCTTTTGGGCACCGGTATCCGAGTTTCGGAATGTGTGGGTCTGGATATCAAAGACATTGATTTTGATAACGGAGCCATCAGAATAGTAAGAAAAGGTGGAAACGAAGCTAAAGTCTATTTCGGCGAAGAGGTTGAAGAAGCGCTTACAAACTACCTTGACGAACGTATGGGGACTATCGCCCTTCCCGGACATGAGAATGCACTGTTCCTTTCAATACAGAACAAGCGCATTACAGTACGTGCTGTTGAAAACCTTGTGAAAAAATATGCATCCCAGGTTACAACCTTAAAGAAGATCACTCCCCATAAACTGCGTTCCACTTATGGTACCGAGCTTTATAAGGAAAGCGGTGACATTTACCTGGTTGCCAGTGTGTTGGGACATAAAGATGTAAATACCACAAGGAAGCATTATGCATCAATGAACGATGAACAGAAGCGCAAGGCTGCTGATATGGTGAAGCTCCGTAAGGACTGAATGGCGTCCATTCATCTGAACTCCTTGTCATAATATGGAACAATTATCTTCTGACCGGAAACAATGTGATCTTTGTCAATATCGTTGATGGTACATACTTCTGATATGTATTCTTCGTCAGATTTTATCCCTGCTGTATTATAAATATCTGCATATGCGCTTAACGTATCTCCGGATTGTACGGTAATGCTGGTGAAATATTTATAATAACCGTTATATGTGCCTGCGTCCTCTGACTCTGCCTTTGCCTTGTTACCGAATATCATAAGCAGGCTGAGCAGCATCGCTGCGGCAGTAAGTAATAATAAAGAGAAATTTCTGCTGTCTTCGGAATGACGGACTGCAGTTCTTGAGCCGCTGCGTGAGTGCTGCTTCATAATAGAAGCTCTCCTGTCGGCTCTTCTGCACTTGCTGATGTAATTTCTTCTGCTTGAATATCCTCTTCTCTTCATTTTCTTTCCTCCCCGACTATCTTGTCTGATTTATCCGGTTATTTACTTTATTTTCAATCATATTGATGATGCTTTTTTGCGAACGACTGTTCGGTATGTTTGTAGTATATCGAACAACTGTTTCCATGTCAAGAGAAAATCGAAATAATGTTCGGAAAATTTGTTCTGAAAATATGTTTGCTTTTTTAGCGAACATATGTTATTATTTATATGAAATATTTATGATTCATTATTCAGGAGGAGACAAAATGGCACAGGAAAAACTTACTGAAAAACAGCAGCTGATATATGACTTTATTAAAGAATGGACCAAAAAGAAATCTTATCCGCCTACCGTACGGGATATCTGCGCCGGTGTTGATCTTAAATCTACTTCTTCCGTACATGCTCATCTTGCTACGCTTGAAAGAAAAGGTTATATACACAGGGATCCTTCTAAGACCAGAGCAATCGAGATCATAGATGAATCGTATCAGGTAATGCGTCAGGAAGAACTTACTTCTATCCCTGTAGTCGGCAGGGTTGCTGCAGGTCAGCCTATTCTGGCGACTGAGAATGTTGAGAGTTACTTTCCTCTTCCGGTGGCTGTTACCCCTAATGCAGAGTGTTTTATTCTTAATGTAAAGGGCGAAAGCATGATCAATGCCGGTATACTTGATGGAGATATGGTATTTGTGGAACAGTGCAATACCGCTAAAAATGGTGATATAGTAGTTGCCCTTATAGATGATTCGGCAACGGTAAAGACATTTTATAAAGAAAAAGGCTATATAAGGCTTCAGCCTGAAAATGATACTATGGATCCGATAATTGTTGATGAATGTGTTATACTCGGTAAGGTATTTGCTGTATTCAGGACTCTCTGATGATTATAAGATAAACAAACCGTCTTTAGTATGACGGCGGAAATAAAACTAAAACACGCTTGCCCTTCTTCTTTTCATATGAAGTGACAGGACAGGCGTGTTTTTTTGTTGATTTAAGATTATTGGCTTGTGTAAGGACGAATCCGTTATGTGGTACGTTTATTCATTGTCAAAGACAGAAAGTGCCTTGCGGATTCCACTATACATTTTAAGCGTTTCAAGGGTATTTTCATGTATAAAAACTGTATCTTTTTCTTTTCCGGCAGTCTCAAGTCTTTCAGCCAGTGCAGCCAGGTCTTTAGCTCCTATTATTCTTGCAGAGCTTTTAAGTGCGTGGACTTTAACTGTAAAATTGTCCCAGTCTGAATCTTCATAGAATTTTCGTATCTCATTTTCTTTATTTTCTGCTGTTTTCCGGAATGTTTTCAAAACTGCCAGATACCCATCAGCAGTACCGCAGTTTTTAAGTCCGATATTTGTGTCCAGCAGTGTTTTAAGTGATAACAGCCATTCAGGCCTGAGGTCAGCCTCTTCTACCGCGTCTGATTCTGTATTCTTTGATGCGGAAACTGATATGGACAGGCTCTCCTCCGCAGGATTAACCCATAGTCTGTCATATTCTTTCCATATCCACGCAATATCAGCTTTTTCATTCATCCGGTATTCTTTATCTTCATCGATCATTGCAAGCATTACATCAGCAATAACAGGATCGAACCAGGTGTTTTTACATCTTTCTATTTCTGCCCTTACCTCGGACTGCTTTTTGGGTACAGAATAAGTTCTGGTGCTTGTCATTGCATCATAACAGTCGGCAACACAGACGATACGGGCTGCCTCTGGAATATCGTTACCGGCAAGTCCGTCCGGATAGCCTTTGCCGTCAAAATGTTCATGATGCCATCTTGCCCCCTGTCTTAAGCGTGGCATGTCAGTGATCTCTTTCAGTATTTCATCACCTTTAAGAGTATGGGCTTTTATCTCGGAAAACTCATCATCCGTAAGTCTTGTTTCTTTGTGAATAATGTCTTCATGCACGCCAATCTTTCCAATGTCATGCAAAAGTCCGATCTCAAAAATTTCCACCTGTTCATCAGTGGTTTTTCCGAGCCTTCTGGCTATTTCAGCGGCCATTGCAGCTACTCGCCTGGAATGACCATCCGTATAGTGATCTTTTGTATCTACAGTTTTTGACAGGGCAAGCATCATCTCGCGTGATAACCGTTTGCTCCTGCCTGTCTGTTTCCGTACTTCATCTTCAATAGAACGCTGATAATGGTAAAGTTCAATTATCCTCTTGGTCCTCTGCTTCAATATATCGGGTGCGAAGGGTTTTCTGATGAAATCAGAGGCACCCTGCCTGAAAGCATTCTCCTCGGTCTGGGTGTCGTCGTCACCGGTGATCAGCAAAATGGGAATTGCTGAAGTCCGGTCCTCTTTTTTCAGGGCGTCCATTATTTCGAACCCATTTCCATCAGAAAGATGAATGTCCAAGAGAACAAGATCAGGCTCATAGTCCAGAATTTTCTTTACAGCATCAGTACCGGTCAGGCTAATTTCTATGTCATAGCGCGGAGACAGAATATTTTTTATGTTGGAACATACTGTTTCATCATCGTCGATAACAAATATCCTGGATCGTTCAAGTGATCGGGTATTTGTTTCGGTCTTACTGTCAGTAGTTACTTTTTTGATCTTATCCTTCGGGATATAGGTGTAAAGCATTTTCTCCAGCAGAGAACTGTCAACAGGTTTTGACAGATAATCCGAAAAACCGGAATTGATATAATTATCCCTTGCGCCGGATACTGCATTTGCGGTAAGGGCTACAGCGGCTGTGCTCTGGTTCATTTTTGTTTCACGGATATTTTTAAGTGTCTCGATACCGTCCATGTCAGGCATCATATGATCAATGAACAGAACATCATATTTATTGACTGTGGCCAGGGTTATGGCATCTTTGCCCGTGGAAGCAGTATCTATACGGATTTGGGTCTGCTTTAGCAGACTCTGCATTACTGTCAGGTTCATCTCGGTATCGTCTACCACAAGTATCCTTGCGTCCGGCGCATGAAAGAGTTCACGGTAAATATGATCTTTTTCTTTTTTTTCAAGAAAGCGCTGGGTATAATCTCCAATCTTGTCAGGATCGATAATTTTCTGCTCTATTGAAAATGTAAAAACAGATCCCTTTCCATATTCGCTCTGAACTTCAAGTTCGGTGTCCATGAGGTCCAGCAGCTGCCTGGTAATGCTCATGCCAAGACCGGTCCCCTCGATGGCCCTGTTCCTTTCTTCTTCAATACGCTGGTAAGGCTGGAATAGTTTTTCAATATCTTCTTTTTTCATGCCGATACCGGTATCCGTAACGGTAAATCGAAGATAAATGTTCTCCCAGTCTTTTTCTTTATAATCAATATTTAATGAAACCGAACCTTTTTCGGTATATTTAACGGCGTTTGTAAGAATGTTCAGTGCGCACTGTCTGATACGCATTTCATCACCGAAAAGCACATGGGGAATATTTTCATTGACTTCTACATTGAATTTCAGGCTTTTTTTGACTGCTCTGTCACTGATCATATTTACAAGATCATTGATGAGGGTGGCCAGTTCATACTGAACGGGGACAATTTCCATCTTTCCTTCTTCGACTTTAGAGAGGTCGAGAATATCGTTGATGAGGGAAAGAAGGGTCTTGCCGGCTGACATTATGTCAGATGCATATGAGCGTATAGTATCCTCCCGGCTTTCGCGAAGGATCATTTCGTCCATGCCCAGAACAGCGTTTATAGGTGTTCTGATCTCGTGGGACATATTGGCAAGAAATCTGCTCTTGGCGGCATTGGCATTATCTGCTATATCACGCTGTTCCTGCAGTTCTGACATGTATCGTATATGTTCTGTTTCATCTACAAGCGCATATATTGTTCCGAATACCTTTCCGTCGTGAACTAAATCGTTGTCTTCGGGACTGTATATCCTGTCGTTTCGCTGAATGTTTCCGTTCTCTGCGATGGCATTTATTATCTCTGCGGGAACTGTAGTTACATCTTGGGCAAGTTCCGGAAAAAGCTCCAGGGCAGGATCGTTGTAATATCGGATTATGTCATCGTTATCAACTGCAATTATTCCTTCAGATATCCTGTCCACAATGAAGTCCTTGGCAATCTCCCGCGTTCCAAGAAGATCATAGGAAAAAATTGCGATCAGCATTATTATTGTGCCAAAGAAATAACCAAGAAGCGTAACATCAAAAACATTTGTTACAGGAAGCAGGTAAAATAGCTGTATGATAAAGAAAAGGCTTTCCACAAAGATAGCCAGCATTATTATAAAATACCGTTTCCTGGTAAATTTATTTTTTTCCTTATGCAGTGCACGCAGCAGCATGCCTAATCCTATCACGATATAGCCTATCTGGAGCACCATAAATACGTGATGAACAGGGCCGTTGCCGTGAACGATCTTTGGTACAGGACCGTCAGATTCAAAATATAAAGATGAATAATACAGACCATGATATTGCACAGTCATAACAACCATGAATATTGCGGCATGCAATACGATCAGAAACCTGGTTATCAGGCTCGGAATTTTAATCCTGAACAGTTCGGCCAGGAATAGGAACATGAAAAAGGCGTACCACACCCGGCCAAGATAAGAAAATTTTAATGAAGAAATATATGCATCCAGGGATATCGACCGTAATTCAAGGAGGTACCCCAGGTTGTTGACAAGAGCTGCAAGGCAGCTTAAAAGCAGAAAAGTATGGACATTGTTTTTCCATTTACGGACAATTATCCAGCTCTCTATAAAAAGACCGAAGATACAGACATACTGTATTATAAGCAAAGTATTATACAGATTATTATCCATTATCTCTGTCTGTTCCCCCTTTAGATAATAAATTGTTATTTAAAGGCTTTCGGCGCCGATCTCTTTTCCGTCTTTCCAGATGCGCTCCAGGTTGTAAAAAAGCCTGTTGTCCTTGTCAAAGACATGGATTATAACATCGCTGTAGTCCATAAGTATCCAGCCGGCATTACGATAGCCTTCCACGTGGGCGGCGGTCACACCCTGACGGCCGAGCCTTTCGTCAATCTCGTCGGTGATTGCCTGGACCTGGCTTATATTTGAACCGTTGCAGATTATAAAATAATCGCCTATGGAAGAAACTTCAGATATTTCAATAACTCTTATATCCTCGGCTTTTTTGTCTTCCATTGCACTGACTGCTATTTTTGCCTTTTCCCTTGCGTCCATGATCAGTTCCTTTCGTTTATCTTTTTTCTGTAATACTCCGCTGCCTGCTTTGAATATTCGTCTATCGCCTGACCTTTATGCTCCAAATGAACCAGTGTCTGCTCCAGTATCAGGCATAAAGCCATATCCATGTCACTGAATATTATACTCCTTATTTTAGGAAGACAGATAAGAGGTTTTCTGTTAGGTTCAATAAAATCTGCTGAAAAGATTATGGCTTCCAGCATTGTCATATCCGGTCTGCCGGTAGTATGCCATCTGATGGCAGACAATATGTCCGGGTCTTCTACCCCGTATTTTTCCTTTGCAAGTACAGCCCCAAGCTTCGCGTGGATCAGGAATGGGTGGTCTTTTTCAATCTGCGTGAGCTCCACATTATACTTTTTGCAGCACTCATCCCTTTCCTCATCGGTGAGGCACTTGGCACAGTCGTGAAGTACACCCGCAGTATATGCTTTTATCATGTCCTCGTTATAAGCCATGGCAAGGGCTGCGGCAGTATAAGCAACACCCATGGAATGCTCGTAACGCTTAGGGTCAAGCTTTTTTGCAAGGCGCTTTTTCATCTTTACGAAGTCGTAGGAGTCATTAAGTGATGCTGCATCTTTAAGTATATCCGTTCCGGGAAAAGCTGCAGGATCCTTTCCGTAGCTTTCAATGGTTGGAAAAGGAATATTTACTTTCTTTTTTGTATCTGACATATCTTTTTATCTGTATAGTTTTTTTTCGATGATGTATTTATATGCTTCCGGCATGAGCTTTTCAGAAAAATCTGCGCCTGACCGTATACCGTCTCTGATAGCTGATGATGAAATATCTTCGTCAAAGCGCATTATATGTATCTCTGCAGGGTAATGTTTCATAAGCCGGGCCTGAAGGTCTTCGATTCGCTCATAAGATTCTGCAAAGCTGTCTGAAGAGTTTGTGCCATCGTGGGTTTCATGCCCTGTTTCATCAAAGTGCTGGCTGCGCCTGGATGGTCTGGCAGCAGCAATAATGATGCAGCCGGCAAATACTATCTGGGGCTCCTTCCAGGTTTCCATACTCCTCAAAGTATCCTCACCTACGAGGAAATATATGTCATAGTCCGGAAACATAGCCCTCAGGGATTCTATGGTCTCATAGGTGTAGGTTTGGCCGTCTCTTTTTATTTCAAGGTCGGAAACTTCCCATTCGCAGGAGACAAGCGTTTCTTTTACCTCGGGCAGATCCTGATATTCCTGCACGGATAGTTTGCAGATTTCAAGCCTGTCTTCAGCACTGCTTACTCCTGTCTTAAAATATGACTCGCCGCTGGGCATAAAAAGCATTCTGTTAACGGAAAACGTCCTGCAGGCTTTTAAAGCCATATCCAAGTGAGCCCTGTGCATGGGATCAAAGGTGCCTCCGAATACGCACAATTTTTTCATGGTATAAGCGTTATTAGCGGCAACAGGCTGCACGTCATTATTCTTTTTCTTGAAAAAAGAAAATCCCATATTTTTCAGATCATTTCGGCAGTATTATCCTATTGGCGTACTTCTTGTCTTTTTTATCTTTGCTTTCTTTGAAAGGTTTATATAAAACAAGCTTTCTTCCGATATTACATACGAGAACTGCCCCTGTACGTTCTGCGAGTATCTCGCCTATATTTTTTAGACCTTCTGCATCCTGCTCATCAGCCGTGCTTTTCAGAATATTGACCTTAATAATCTCGCGGTTTGCAAAAGCTTCGGCTACAGCATTTGTTATTTCAGGCGTCAGATTGCTTTTGCCAATGGAAAATAACGGCTTCTCGTTAGATGCCAGCCCCTTGAGATACGCACGCTGTTTGCTTGTAAGTGTTATAGACATAATTTCGCCTTTCTGGTATTTTTGTCATGCGGTTTATATTGCAACGGCCTGATCATTTATAATACTCAAATGAAAAACCGTATATTCTGACGGTATCCCCGTCTTTTATTCCCAGTTTTTCCAGTTCGTCTAAGATGCCGTTTTCCTTAAGGAACTTCTGGAAAAATACAAATCCCTTTTCGGATTCAAGATTGGTGTATCCCAGCATTTTTTCGATACGGGGTCCTTCACAGACATATTCGTCATTTTTAGCGTCGTATTCGACGGTATAGGGCTCGTTTCCACCTGCTAAAGCTATATTGGGATCATACTCCTGCTCAAATATCTTGACAGGCACATCCATGTTTTTGATGGTTTCATAAACATATGAAAGCATTTCCTTTATCCCTGCGCCGGTAGCTGTGCTTATAGGGAAAACAGGACGTTCATCTGTTTCAAGTTCTTTCTTTATACGTTCTATAGGATCAGGTGCGTAGATAAGTTCTCCGGCTTCATCTACGTCGATTGCTTCCGGCTCTTCGGGTATAAGATCGATCTTATTGGCAGCGATCACCTGCGGAAGCGCAGCAACCTGTGGGCTGTACTTTGCCAATTCAGCATTTATATTATGGAAATCCTCTACGGGATCCCTGCCTTCGGTTGAAGCTGCATCTAAAACGTGTATCAGCAGCTTATTGCGCTCGATATGTCTTAAAAACTGATGCCCAAGGCCTGCACCGTCTGCAGCGCCATCTATAAGTCCTGGCAGGTCTGCCATTACAAAGGTGCTGCCATCGCCTAAGTCAACCACGCCCAGGTGAGGATTAAGTGTAGTAAAATGATAATCTGCACATTCCGGTTCGGCATTCGTAGTTGCCCTTAAAAGAGAAGACTTCCCGACACTGGGATATCCTATAAGTCCTACGTCAGCGATAAGTTTAAGTTCCAAAATGACCTCAGCGGTCTTAGCCGGTCCGCCGGGCTTGGCATATTTAGGAGCCTGCATGGTAGATGAAGCGAAGTGCTGGTTGCCTGCACCGCCTCTCCCGCCTGTTAATATTGTATATTCCCTGGTTTGACCGGAGAGGTCTGCTATGACTTTTCCAGTCACTGCGTCCCTGACAACCGTACCTTCAGGCAAAGGAAGAATAACATCTGTTCCGTCCTTGCCTCGGCAGTTCCTTTTACCGCCTTCTTCGCCATCTGTTGCGGCAAATTTCTTTCTGTGCTTGTAATTTATGAGCGTATTAAGTCCCGGATCGACACGGAGTATAACATCCCCGCCCCTGCCGCCGTCTCCGCCGTCAGGACCGCCGTCTGGGACGTATTTTTCCCTTCTGAAAGAGACGTGTCCGTCTCCGCCTTTTCCGCTGACCAGTGTCAGCTTAGCTCTGTCCGCAAACATAGTAATCGCTCCTATAAAAACATATTAACGAATTGCTTTATTACAGTAAAAACCAGTAAAAACTGTCGTAACTTCCGCAATTCGAACCCGCATTTGCAATCCGCTGAACCGCTTGTTATTACAATTATAAAACAAAAACCGCTGCGATCTGCGCATATGCACAAACCGGGCGGCTTGTAAATTAACAGTTATATTAACCGTTGTGACGTATCTTCCTTACAGACTTATTTCTCCTCAGCCTGGGGATAAACGCTTGCCTGCTTCTTATCGCGGCCTAAACGCTCAAAACGAAGAATTCCGTCAGCTGTAGCAAATAATGTATCATCGCCGCCGCGTCCGACATTAAGTCCGGGGTGGATCTTTGTGCCACGCTGTCTGTAGATGATATTACCGGCTTTTACGAACTGTCCGTCCGCTCTCTTTGCTCCAAGCCTCTTGGATTCGGAATCTCTGCCGTTCTTGGTGGATCCCACACCCTTCTTATGAGCAAAGAACTGAAGGTCT
>JAILDD010000200.1 GCA_024689605.1 Lachnospiraceae bacterium | reverse complement strand
AAGTACCCTGCTTGCAATCGGCTTTGATATAAATAAACTTCATCATAAGATTATGACAGGGCGAACGGGAACGCACCTGTTTGAACTAAAGAAAGCGTCATAATTTTAGAAAATCAAAATTCAATCTGAAAAAAGATGCCAACGATAAGATTGGTCTGTTAAGGTTTACCCAAAAATAAGTCAGAAGTTAAAAATAATAAAAAAACTTATAAAAAGAATATAGAAAAAGGGGCTGCACTCTGTTGAATTACTCAACTAAAGCGACAGCCCCTTTTTATGCCTCTAAATAATATGTATCAGTGCTTAGGAACGTCTGCAGCTTTCTTCTCCAGCCCGAAGCCATCGCCGAGGTATATATTTCTACAGTATCATATGCAAGCCAGTCTATATACGGCTTAATCAACAGAAACCAGCAGTTCCTTTTCCACCGCTTTCACCTGCTCTATGGGATAATCGAAGAAATCTGATATTTCCTCAGCAGTTTTGCCGGAACTCAGCATACGTGAGATTACTTCATACCGTTCTTCCTCACGGCCTTCCTCACGACCTTCCTCACGGCCTTCATCCCTCGCATCCTGTATCACTACCCATTCTTTCATGTACTGCGTCCTCCAGATTTCGTTCCTATGTGCTTTTGCTACGGCAGAATCCAGTTTCTCTGTCAGTTCGTCACTCGCATTACCGGTACCAATAAATTCGTACAAATGTCTGATACCATCCGGAATATCTTCACCTTCGTACTTACAATTATAGAACACTTTCTCAGTTCCGTCATTAAGACATATTTCCGGATTTTCATCACATCGCTCCCGGAACGTATATCTGCTATGTCCCATCTTAAACGGATCAAATGTACAAATGAAGATCACCCTGCTCTCCGGAAGAAGCTTATAAGAAAACTTCTTATCCATGAAATCGATATCAATTGCCCCCTGATAAAACCTGCTCCGTCTGGGAAGCTGATGACTTTCGACCGATTTATGATTCAGATTTTCCATCTCAGCATCATATATACTGCCGTCGCTGTCCTCATTATATACATCCAGACGGATAGGCTTTCCGTCAGATGTATAACGGAACTCGCGCTGTGTCTGCACCTCGGTCAGTTCACCTACCGGCTGCTGAAGCAGGCACTCCAGTACCTCCCGGCAGAGTTCCTTGTCCTCCATTATCTTTCCGAACATGAAGTCGTCACTGAACTTAAGTTCCTCATAACTCTTTGCAGTCTTTGTTTTTCCCATATTTTTCTCTCCTTTGCACAATTGCTGGCAGAGAAAAAGATAGCAAACTAAACACCTTATATCCCTGCCGGTTTTCTTGGAATCATAAGCAGGAATTTCAGAATTACAAGAATGAGCCGACGCTCGTTAGAAATTTATAATATAGAAAAACTGCTTATGCGTGGATTATATCACGCACAAGCAGCCAGTACAATTCTACTTGCTGAAAAAGAATCACGCTTTTTCACTTCTTTTTCCTTGCCGGCAGCTCATCCCACATACTCCCTACCACTTCGCAGAGAAACTCCCGGTTATCAACGTTATCTACCAAGATCATCTCCTTTGCCCCTTCATAGGGAAGCTCCATTGATGCGTCCGGCATAAGCTTTACCGCTGCAGGAACAGGCTTAACTAAAAACCGGTCATCATAGATACCGCCGAACACCTTGCCGCGATAATAAAGGACATACTCGCCCATCATAGGACGGAAGCTGATATCATCAAGCCCCGACAGCTGTTCTAATACAAAATCCAGATACTCTTTCGTTGATGCCATACCTTTTCTCCTCTATCCATTGACCAGTTTCAGGAACTTCTTATCATTCATCTGCTCATTTGTCACATACTTCCCATCATGAAAAAGAGCATAATTCGTAACCGGAGTCGGTGCATTCCGGGCCTCGTCCTTGCTCTTTATATGAATCGCTCTGAACAGAATACCGTTATCTTTCGCTGTCTGCTCCAATACTGGAACATACTTTGCATTGAACGGGCATTGGCTCGTGTAATACAAAACATAGCCCTTTTCTTCTATATGCGGATGCCTGGCACAATCTTTGAATCGTGGAGCGTCCGCCTTCTTATCAAATGGCAAATACCAGAGCTGAATACCGTTATCTGCTTCATCCGCTATGGCAAAACCTTTATACTTTAAAAACTTCGGATCAGCCAGGAACGGCTTTTTCTTTGCTGCACTTAAAATGCAAAGCCCCTTCTTATTTTTATCTTTGCTATCCTCGATGCAGTCGGCAAGAAGATCCGTAGAATACCCGTGTCCTTTGAAAGAACCGGACACCCACAGGCAGTCAATATACATATACCCGTCAGCCTCTATCGGAATCCATGCATTTTCCGCCGGAATGTATTCGATAAAGCACTTGCCGCGTTCTACGCTCTTAAGAAAAACAAGACCTTCATCAAACCTGTTAGCCAGCCAGGCCTTCTTTGAAGATACCTGCACATCCTTGTTGTTGGAAATTGCACAGCAGATGTGTTCTTTTTCCAGATTTTCTTTTGTTACTCTAATATACTCCATGTATTCATTCCCCCTTTGCTTTTATTGGATGCCTGATCACAGTATTCAGCTTTTCCGGTTCAACTTTTCTGGCATCACTCAGATATATTTCATGATGCAGTCGTTTATCTGATATATCAAGCTCATAACCTTGCTGTTCCATAAACTCATGCATCATAGCTACCGTTGCAGGTTCATCATCGTAAGAACCGATATGCATACACTGAACACACATCCCCTCATTAATCGTCAGGAACTCCACCTTGGAAAAATCCATTTTTTTCTTTTTCGTTGCCTCATTCATAGCCCACCTGAAATCATCTTCTGTCACAAAATCCGGAAGACGGATTACAGAGATCCAATGAAAATCTTCCTTATGTGCATAGTCAATTCCTGCCACATCCCCTTGTCTGCCGGCACGACAATTATGCGATACACCCTCTCCTGAATCCCGATTTTCCTGCCACCAGAATCCCTCCAAAGGCGGAACAACAAAATCGAAATAGCCTTCAATCTGATGCTCACCCTTCTTGCTCATCTTGATTGTGAAAGCAATCCCATACAGCAATCCGATAGCCTGCTTATATTCACCGTCCTCCTGATTCGGATCTCCGGTTCCGCGGACAGCAATATAATTCATGCTCGGTACAGTCACAATGCCTGGCTTATTCTTCGGCATATAGAACTCTTTGTATTCCTTCTTAAAATCAAATGCCACCTACATTTACCTCCCCGCATCCTTCTCTTCAAAAGCTTTATTCCAGGAACCGATCTCAATCAGATTACCCTCCGGGTCAGCAATATAACAGGTTCGTTGGCCCCATGGTTCTAATTCAGGCTCTAATACCGGTGTTGCACCGTTTTCTACCGCATTCTTGTAAGCAGCATCTACCTCATCAAAGGTATCAACATACAGAGCGATTTCAAAATGACCATTCAGCCCCTTGATATACCCATACCTGCGATTTGTCATTTTTTCAAAGTCCTTACGCCCATACAGAAGAAACAGCGTTCCGTCCTTCACAAGATATACATTGGATGTATCCTCTGCTTCCCTGATTTCAAATCCAAGCACATCCCTGTAAAAGCGAATCATCTTCGCCATATCCTCAACCAATAATCCAAAACCGTCTAATCTCATAAAATCATGCCTCCATTTCTCTTATGCACTCTTCAAGCATCAATACATCGCAGCCCTTAGTCTCATAATACGTAAACATTTCATCCAGCTTTTTCAAGTCATAACTCGTTACACAATCAGATATCACGTGCACTTTGTAGCCTGCCTTTGCCAGATTATAGCTTGTTGACTTGACGCAAGCCGTTGCATCAGCACCAGTAATATAGAATTCTTCTATCCTGTTTTTCTCAATAAAGCCGGCAAACGCTTCACTCGTAAGTGCACTGGCTTTTGACTTTTCAAAAATATTATCTGTCACGACCTTAAGTTCAGGAACCAGTTCAGCACCTTTTGTTTCCGGCTTAAATGTTCTTGTCTTCTCGGACAGATTGTAGTGCTTGATATAAATGATATGCATTTCATTTGCCACTGCCCAATCGATTGCTTCATTAACCTGTCCTATAATCTTTTTATAATTCTTCGTAATGTCATTCTGAAGGTCTATCACAACCAACGCTGTATTTTTCATTTTATCTCTCCTTTTTTGAAACATCCTCGTATCTCTTTGCAATCTCGGATGTGATCTGATAAAGCTTTTCCCTGATCCTCTCCGGTTCCAGAACCGTCACCTTATCCCTGCATGAAAGCATCCAGGCAAGCAGTCCTTCATCATCAGCATATTCATGTTCAAACAACAGGCTTCCATCATCCATCTCCGTGAAGGAATCCACACCATATTCTTCAACAAGCTGCCATTTCATTGAAGGATCAAATATTGCCTTCACTCTGTCCTGTGCAGGAAATACTTTTTGGTTTGAAAGATCCGGCATCGGAACTTCCCGACTTCCCTCAAAGAACGCTGCATGAACGATACTATCCATCCGGTTCAGCTTAAACAGCCTGAAATCCTTCCGCAAAAGACAGTACCCATAAACATACCAGCTTGTCCATTTAAAGATTAGATAATATGGTTCCATTTCTCTTTCTGTATCCCCTCCGGGTGAATAGTACCGAAACCGTATGGTCTTCTTTAATCCGATTGCATCTTGTATAGTCTCTATCTTTGGTGCCAATGAATCCCTATACCATGATGACAGATCGATCAGGATGGAATCCCTGCCGGTAATAAACTCAGAGGATCCCGCCTGGACCTTCTCCATAAGCTGACCGTAATAACTGCTTCCGCTCACGCTGTCCAGACTCCGGAGGCCTGCAAGAATCATTTGCATATCCTTTGATGTTAATATTGTCCGGTCCATCCGGTATCCGTCCATAATTCTGATACCGCCGCCCACTCCCGGTATCGTCTGTATCGGAATCCCCGCCTTACACAGATCCTCTATGTCTCGATTGATAGTCCTCCTCGAAACTTCAAACTGCTCTGCAAGTTCCGGAGCCGTTGTTTTTTCTTCCTGCAGCAGCACAGAAAGTATGCCGATCAGCCTGTATATCTTCATCTCTCTCACGCTCCATATGTATCATAACAAAGAAAACACGACATCAGTATGTCGTGTTTATTATAGCAGATATAAAATTTTTCCTCATATGCTTTTCAGCTTTTCAGCTATAAACTATGTATCTCGGTCCTTCTTCGCCAATCTCGCCATTGGGCTTAAAGCCGCACTTCATTAGCACTCTCTGTGATGCCGCGTTGTCTGGGTCTGTCTCTGCTTCAACAGCTTTTATCTCCGGATGTCTGAATGCCCATTCCAGCGCAAGCTTCACTGCTTCTGTAGCAAAGCCTTTGCCCCGGTATTCTTCCAGGATACCATATCCGATTTCCGGATTTATACCAACCTCTATACCTTTAAAACAAAAATCCCCTATATGCGTTCCATCCGCTTTCTCTATCATCCACATGGCATACCAGTCCCACTGATCAGGATGCGCAAGACTGCCTTCCAGCATTTCGCCATAAGCTTTCTTCAATTCCTCATCCGTTTCTGAAGCAATATACATTTCCATCGGTTCCCGGCTGGCAGGATATATCTTTAATCGATCACTCTCAATCATAGTAACCCCTTTCCCTTAGCAATCAGCAGACCCTTCACAACCAGGATGGCCAGACAGATAATACCGGCATACGGCTGCCTTGTCAGAATGAATACCGATGCACATACTATGGATAGCACCATCCCCGTCACCAGACTATAACGACTCCATACCGGCTTATCAAAACGGCTGATGATAACACCGCAGATGCCGTTCAAAACCGCTATTCCAACTAAAACAATGAACACGATTTTGATCCATACACTTAAATCCGTAATTGCGAATAGTGATACCGAAGCCGGATCATCGGTTCCGTTTCCGAATACAGGCAGGAACAGCATCAATGTCATAAAAATATCCAGCAAATTACAGGTGAGGGTACTGTACTTATCTATGCACTCCTTCTTTTCATCTGCCGCAGCAGAAATGATTTCTTCCGAACAGATAAGCTCATCAATCGACACCGAAAAGAACTTCGATATTTCCTTAAGCGAATCAAGATTTGGGTACCCCCGGCCTTGTTCCCATTTTGAGACTGCGGTCCTTGAAACAAACAGGGCCTCAGCCAGCTCTTCCTGAGTCATGGATCTGGCTTTTCTTAATTCCTGCAGTTTTTCATTGAACTCCATCTTTACTCCCTTTGGCTTTCCTTACTTTATCCGTATACAAAACTGCTGACAAGTACAGCATAAACAATCCCGCACTTATTAGTATTGAACCGATTATATCAGTTGCCCAATGTACCCCTGCTATAACCCTTCCTGTAACCATAAATAATGAAAAAACAATCACAAACACTGCCGCAGCTTTTCTTATAAGCAAATTCTCCACCCGCCTATATGCCTGAACCATCAATGTCGGCATCACAGAAAGCACCAGTAATGTAGTAGAAGACGGATATGATGCTTCCAGCCTTCCCTCTATTAGCACAGGTCTATAATTGATCGGAATCATCTCAAAGACCAGGTAGCAGGCTATAACTATCACATAGTATACACCCAATAGAAGAATATCCGGATCAACCCTGAGCAGGCTCCGTCTCTTTATCAGCTGCACAAGCCCCAGCACACCGAAGCACATACATATAAATATAGGAACAAGTCCCAACCAGTCCGTGATCGTATAAATCGTCAGGTGAACTCCGGTCAGCTGGTGGAACCATACATTAAAATCAGCAAACCCGACCTTCGTTCCATTCTGCCCTACGTCTTTCACGTCAACGCACTGGATCAAAGCAGTCCACAAGGCAAAAGCAATGATCATCCCAACCCCTGTAAATAAATTTCTTTTTTCTTTCATGTTCTCTTCATCCTTTCATACAATATTGCCTGTTTGCGTTCGTTAATATGAAAGTATCAAAGAACCATGAAGATGGAAAGAAACGTATCGTCACATCAGTGATACGATCCGTGTCATCCCTTAATTTCGGGCATTTAGAAGATAAGCCCATACGAAACTTATATGTCGAATATGCTCATCTGCGTATACTTATCCGGCAGTTCCTGCATGTACCTGAAACACTCATCGGGATTACACATGATCCCGTTGTCCCTGCATATACTCCGGAAACAATCCGTCAGTTCTTTCGCATTCGGGCTGGGCAGTTCATATGAGTTTCCATACTGTTTTATATACCGCTCTTTCATCCCCGGAAAATTCCTATCAAGGGCGGCATAAAAATACTCCCTGTCGCCTTCCCGGAGTGTAAGTCCCATGCCAAAATCAATAACGCCTTTTACACCCGTCCGGACACATTCATTAAGTATTGCAGTGATGTTCTCCTCCGTATCATTGATGAAGGGGAGTATAGGCGTCATCCACACGACCGTCGGGATCCCTCTTTCCCGCATTATCTCCAGCACTTCGATGCGGCGCTTTGTATTACATACATTCGGTTCCAGTATCCGGCACAGATCGTCATCATAAGTTGTAAGTGTCATCTGGACTACGCATTTTGCTTTGCGGTTGATTTCAGACAGGAGATTGATGTCTCGGAGGATACGGTCTGATTTTGTCTGTATTGCGACTCCGAAGCCATTCTCCAATATGATCTCAAGGCACTTCCTTGTAAGCCTTAGGTCCTCTTCACAATGCATATAAGGATCCGACATGGCGCCCGTACCGATCATGCATTTTTTTCTTTTCGACCTCAATGCCTTTTCAAGCAGTTCCGGTGCATTCCGCTTAACCTCTATGTCTTCGAAAGGATGAGTAAAATGATAGCATTTGCTCCTGCTGTCACAGTATATGCAGCCGTGGGTACAGCCCCGGTATATATTCATTCCATACCGCCCGCCGTTGCCGGTCAGTATTCCCTTTGTCTCAACAAAATGCATTGAATCTCCAGCCTTTCCGGATCACTTTTCCCTTAAACAAAAAAAGCAGCACTAACATATCAACATATTTTTTTGCGCATTATGATATCACCGTCAGGGAATCCGGCTCAACATGACATCTCAGAAACTTAACCTCCACACCCGCGTTCCCCGCATCATCAAGCGCTGTTCCGAACTCCGGATGGGTTTCCACATTGGCCCTCACTTCAGAAACGCCATCCATCTGGATAACAAATGCAAGTATGGCATTATACCCTGCTTCCTTAGCACGGATCAGCTCCCTTATGTGCTTCACACCGCGGTCTGTCGGAGCATCGGGAAAATATCCAATTCCGTCTTTCTCCAATGTGCAGCCTTTGACTTCCATCAGATATTTTTCGGATCCGCGCTCCATATAAAAGTCAATACGTGAATCGCCATAGGTATATTCAGGGATCACAGCATCATAATCCTGTAATGTCAGCCATTCCTTCACAACCTTGTTCGGCGCCTGACTGTCTATATTAAAAAGAACCCCGCCGATCTTTCTTACCGCTACCAGATCATATCTGGTTTTGCGGCCGGGGGTTCCGGGTTCCGTCAGCCATACTTCACATCCGGGTATAAGAAGCTCTTTACACCGGCCGGTATTTTTTACGTGTACTGTTTCCCTGCGCCCGGCAATTTCCACCTCAGCAATAAACCGGTTCGGGCGGCTTATGAACTTTGCCTCAATAATATTGTCGTAAACCATTAATCTCCATAACATTGCAGTTTTTCCTGCAGTTAAACTGTAATACTGTCTCTGTATTTTTCAAACAACTCGTGTGAATACTCCTTCTTCATGTCCGAGTCTCTTACGATCCGCCAAAAAGATGCGGCTGCTTTCATTCTTTCATCATATATCTTCGTTGCATCATCCGCACAGAAGTCTTTTACAAACTTATTCCATTGAAGCGCTGATTTATCATATCTGACATATGTTCTTTTCCCATAATAAATATCTAGGAGGTCCCCCAGTGTAAAAGACTCATCTCCATTTTCCTTTACTGCCTTTGCAGACGCAACCATGTCAACATTGAACTTAAAGGGCCTTACCCCTGTCTGCTCCGCAAAGAATTCCCGGAATCTGCTGCCAAATGTAAATCCGCACTCTATAAGCCCTGTATCAAGAGTCAGTTCCTGCATTGTGGTCTTTGAACGTTTAGTTTTTCTCTTTTCCGGCAGAATTCTATCACCGGAAAAATATGCCCTGATGACATCGTTCAGTTCAATTTTGCTCCCGCTGGCCCTAAGCCCAAGTTCTTTACATATTTTGATCAGCTCTTCACGATACCAGTAATATTTACAGAACTCGTCATAATCTTTTATTTTGTTAAACTCCGGACGTTCCATCTGTTTATCCATTCCTAAATATTCACCACCATCAACCTTCCCAGACAAATACACTCATCTTCAAGCTCAGATCATTAATCTGCGCACTCAATGATGATCATTTGCATAATCTCCTTTAAATCATCCCATAATGTCTAAGTGCCTGCATGATTTGTTGTACCCGCTGATCATTCCAATATCATCGGTCTTCGCAATACTTTTTCTCTCCGAGCTGTCTCTGTCGATATCTCCCTTGGGAAGTTGAACCACAGTCTCCACGTGGGCTGAGAGGTCGCCATGAATGTCATCGGGTTTGTTCGTTAGCGGGAACATATCCACGGAACCATTTAACGATAGCTACGATTTTGCACCCACTTAAAATAATACTATTTCTTCTGGTTTGTCCGGAATATCCGGTATATTTGCCTCAATAAATATAGTTTTCATAATATCTTTGACATACTCTTCATGTGTCTTTCCGTCTTCCCGTTTCTCATTCCATTTCCCGTGGTGCTTGTTTATTATCCGATAGCTTCTTTGTATAATTAGTTTTGCATTATTCAAAAACCATTCCTTCCTCTTCTCATCATTTTCACATTCGTCCCACAAAGAAATGTTTTTTATTTTATCGTCTTTAATATAATCATTGAGATAATTTTGATATACAAAATCCTCCCAAGCAGGCCACATTTTATTTCTCCAGCTTGGCAATAGTTCCGTTGGTCTCACATTGCGGCCATTTACAAAATTTTCTTTCCATTTTTTGCCTTCTTTCATTGTTATAAAATAGTCTTCTTTTACTTCTTTTTTTAGTTGCTTAATTTTATGAACAGCCTCATCGTTCGCCCCCCTCCAATTACATATGACGGGCATCATATTTCCACACCAGTAATATACTTTTGCAAACGCTTTCATGTAAGGATATATTGCTACTATTTTTTTTGAGTAATTCTCAATATCCATATTCTTAAACAAGTTAGACAAACCCTCTCCATCCAATGAATTGTATTCAAATACTAATGAAGTAAATGGGTGGTATATAGATGTTAGTATGTCAGCTGTAAGTGCTATATTATTACTTTCGTTAAAAAGCAAACATGCTCCTTTATATCCCTGAGCAGTTGCGTTTTCATATTTACTCCTTTCTTCTTTATTACAATAATATACATATATCGAATTTTGAAAAACTATACTCTTCCATTCAGGGCTCTTATCATAGCCTGGGTACTTTATATAGTATTCCATCGCTTTATAAGTGACTTCAAATTCACATTTCTCTTTCTCCGATTTGGTAACTATAAAATCGTTAAAATCAATTGATGATGCCATAATCAGACTCCTCTCCATCCCCTCGCTTCACCCCATCTCGGAACTACACTTTCGACATCAAGCAAACGCTCTCGACGTCGTTTTCGTTGAGCAACACTTTGCCACCTGCTTCAGCGTCATAATCTATGTAGAATTTAAACCCATGGCTGAAAATGATATTTACTTCATGATTCCGCCATGGAAATAGCATTCGTATACTTTTACGTTGTTGCAATAGATCTCTTCATATCCCTGAAACCAGGAAAAATCTCCGGTCACACTGCATTTATATGTATATTCACCTGACTGATAGTATTCCGGTCCTCGGTATGGCATTTTTTGATCCGCCTTGCGAAGTGCTTCTTTCAGGAAATCACCACTGAATTGCTGATTTAACACCCTTCCAAGATAATTCATTGCATACTGAATCTTGCCATC
>JAILDD010000146.1 GCA_024689605.1 Lachnospiraceae bacterium | reverse complement strand
CACCGTCTGATAAGCTCCTTAGTCAGATTTGGTCTTGCAGCGTCATGTATCAGAACAGTATCTGACTGTCCATCAGCAGAACTATTATCCGCCCCAATACGCTCCAGGCCGTTTAGTATCGAAAGCTGCCTCGTTTCTCCCGGTTGCGCAAATCCCGATATTTTCCCGATATCAGCCTTTTTTTTCTTTGCATCTTCCAGAATGGCATCTTTCCACTCTTCTTCGCACACAATATAAACCTTATCTATGAAATCAGATTCAAGAAGTATTACCAGCGGGTATGTCACCATCATGCATCCCCCTGCTGTAACATACTGCTTCGGCATGCTGCTGCCGGTCCGCAGTCCTCTCCCCCCTGATAATAATAATGCATAGTTCATGCTTCATATCCCCATTTTACAAATAAACCGCTTGCTTCAGCATACTTGTATTTTAACATAAAAAAATGCACCGATCCGTTTTTTTGTGCCTAAAACATGAGGTGCATTTTAGATGGCTTTATTGTGCCAACGGTCACTGCAGCAGGCTCAGTATCCCCTGTTTCTGCTGATTGGCCTGGCTTAAAACCGACATACCGGCCTGCTCAAGGATGTTCTGATTTGAGAAGTCCACCATTTCCTCAGCCATATCTGTATCACGTATCTGCGATTCGGCAGCCGTGGTATTTTCCACTACGTTATCAAGATTCTTTATCGTATGCTCCAGACGGTTCTGGTAAGCTCCCACACGGGACCGTTCCTCGCTCACGTAAGCCAGACCATTCTTTATAAAAGCTATGGACGACTGCGCCTTGGCATCCGTCATTACGCTTACAGACGACAGACCAACCAGGCTGCTGTCGATATCCGGAAGCTGTATACCCATGAGATGGCCGGCTTCCGCACCAACCTGCAGGAAGATTTCACGTTTGCCGTCAATAACCTCCCGTGTTCTTTCGACCGGTGTTCCTGTAGTTGCCACTTCTTCCGTAACACCGGATCCAACCTTTCCTCTGTTTGGTCCAGCAGTAACATTGCTTCTGTAATCATGCATCAGAAGCTTGTCACCATTAGCTTCATACACCGTAAAATGGTTATTAGGCTGTCCTCCTGTAGCCTCAACTATGCGGTCCACCACATCTGTCGGAGATGAACACCCCTGTATGCCTACAGTGAAAGTATAGTGCTGATTGCCGCTCACCGAATGTGAGCTCGTACTTGAATCAAAAGTAATACTGTAATGGTCGTCACAGGTGCAGCATGTTGAAAAGAATCCCTTGCCGTCCAAGTCGGATATATTGGCAAGCCCGCTGAAATCAATCGTGGAAGCCACGCACCCGTTATATGTCTGACTCATATACCCGTTAGTGCTCGATGCACTGTCGATCGTAACCCCGGGCGGCAGATCACTCCCCGACACTTTCTGTGCCGTGTATATGGTCGGAGTATATGTTTCGGTTATGGTTCTTCTGGTTCCGCCCCCCTTGAGCACAAGCAGCTCGTTAAAGACAGTCCTTTCGGAAATCCCATCCACCTCGGCAGCCAGAGCATCAAGCTCCTGCTGTATATAGCTGCGGTCATCCTGTGTTAAAGTACCGTTTGCGCCCTGTGTCACCAGCTGATTTGCCCTGTGGAGCATATCATGGATTTCATTCAATGCCCCGTCCGCTATCTGGACCATGGATATGCCATCCTTGGAATTCCTTGATGCCTGCGTCAGTCCCTTGATCTGCCGGCGCATCTTTTCGGATATCGCTAGCCCAGCCGCATCGTCAGCTGCCCGGTTCACACGGTAACCGGAAGAAAGCTTTTCCGTAGACTTTGCCTTCTTCCCCGAAACGATACCCGACATACGTTCTGCGTTCATGGCAGCTATATTATGCTGTATTGCCATATTCATAACACTGCCCTCCGTTGCAAATGCTATCCTATGTTATAAACATCTCTATATCTCATCGGCATGCGGGGATGATTAATAAAGTTCTAAAAAGAACTTTTCTCACACAAACAGGTCATCCATACACACTCCCCTCCCGACAGAACTGCCATACATAATATGCTAGCCGGATTCAGATAGAATTTTTGTCGTCCTTCTCTTCTATAGACAGGATTATGCCCGATATTTCCCGGCATCCGGACTTAAACGCCTTGAACAGTTCGTATTCCCCTCTCATCCGGATAGGAATATCTTCCTCATTGAGGCTCATGTTCTCCAGATATTGTTTGATCTGGTCCCCACAGTATTCATAAAGAAACAGCAGGTCATCATCTTCCATAATATCATGATACAGACAGTCATATCTGGCGCATTTGCTGCTGAATTCTTCTGAGTCCATCAGCCGACCTTCATAAACAGCACAGATTACTACATTCAGGTACAGCGCTTCTTCTATTTTTTCGATTGTCCGCTCAATAATGCATCTCTGCCTGTTCAAATCCTCTTTTCCAATATCAGCTCCATACTTTTTTTCACATTTTTCAGTATGTTCTATCCATTGTTCAACAGGATAATCTTCCCTGCAGTATACACTGACCGCATTTTCCAGGTCCATTACTTCGCTTCCGCGTATCAGTGCCCCGCCCTCTGTTGCATCAATGACTTTTGTATTTGGATACAGCCTTATCATTTTTTCAAAAGACTGTATGAAAACCAGCCAGTCATCCCTGGTCACCACTTTTTTGCCATTTATGCCGTCCACTTCAAACCTGTTCCTGTTATCCTCTTGCTTTTCTCCGGAAGCATGGCTAAAGCCCTGTTCATCATAAGCTAAATCCTGTCCCACCAGGATAACCGTATTAAATCCCCTTGATGCAAAATAATCCAGCACATCCGTGGCAACTGACCCCCCGCTGTTCCATTTTTTTAGACAGGCCTTCTGGGCCACCTCCGGAAAGAATACCGGTGAAATCTGGAAATAATAGCATCTTCCGCTATACTCTGACTGCACATCTAAGGCTGCTCCTGCCGAAATCAGTAAACGATGCCGGTGCGCATCGGTATATGACATAAAACGGGTACCGACTTTAGGATCCGTTTTGGCAACAAAATCCGTATGAATCCCATTCGCATCAAGGGTTTTCACGGCATGGTCAACCGTAACAATAACCGCTTTTCCTTTTGCATCATTTAAATGCTGCATATTCTTCATCAGGGAAGGTCCCGCGGACACGATTATAACGGGTATGTCACGCACGGGAATTCTTTTAACAAAATCATCTGCCAGATAATTATTCTTTAGTTCTGATACCGCATATAATTCATTTTTACACTTCTGGCCGCCAAAGTAAGGTTCCACGTCCATTACACGTCTGACCGGTTCACACATCCTGTCATAAATCAGGCGATATCTGTCCTCATACCCCGGCGCTATCATTGTCCCCATATGCTTCCTGTTGAATACGGAAACTTTTTTTTGAACGATTTTTTCCCAAGCGCCCTCATTCTCGATTACAATAGTGACCCTTTCTTCTGTAATAAGTCCGCTTAAATCATACCTGCAGCAATAATATAGAAATACGGAGGGTTCAGGAACAAAAATCAGTATTTCTGCCTTCGGTCCCATTTTTTTTATCAGATCATTAATTCCGTAAAAAAAGCCGCACACAAACAGAATCAGTATTCCGTTAAGTTCCGGTATGGCTGCTTCCTCTGAACCGGATGGGATGCTATCCCATGAATAAGCAGCGTCATCGCATAGTTCCTGAAGCGACACGCCGTAACGTTCAAAAAAAGCATTTTCATTTGCATCCAATACTTTAGGTTTCAAGGAAAGCCTCCGCCCTGTGCAGCCACCTGTGGTTCCGGTCTGTTATTTCATATGCCCGCTTTCTCGTCCTATCCGCCTTCTGCTCATCAGACATAAGCTTACTTATGCCCGTCAGCAGGTGCCGCATATCATTCAGCTCATACCACAGCACACTGTCTTCATCATAGTAGTCTTCCAGATACCTGCTTCTGTCCGTGATCACTATCGCTCCCTGCAGCATCGCATTGAATATGCGCTCGCTTCCGCCGTCCTTGAACCATGCCATGTTATTTATGACAAACTTTGACTCAGCCATAAGCCTTATTCCGTCCTCCGGCTGAACCGGTCCATGAAGCGAAAACCCCTCATACGCCAGGCACCTGCTTTCTCCCCATCCGTCACCGTACGTTTCAACGCGATACCCTTCTCCAATAAGCATAAGCACCAGCTCTTCCCGGTATGCCGCTGTCAGTTCCACTACGATGAAACGGTATTTCTCAATAAATGCCCTCAGGCTCACATCATCATGTGGTTTCGAAGGATAAAGCTCCACATAGCACTGTTCAGCCGCCTCCTCCATGGTCAGCTCCGGATGGTCCTTCAGCAGTGCATATAATTTCTTTGCAGGCAGATCATCCGGCGTGGTGCAGTGCTTGCAGTTACCCAGCATCAAAAAATCGATAGGGCGCTGTGAAAAAGTTTTCTGCGCCTCATACTTGATAAGCTCCGTTCCTGCCGTGGGCAGGAAACCGCACTTTTTTACCGCCGGAAAAAACCGGCGGATGTATGACGGATGCATCCTGTCAGCACATAGCACAGTCCCCCCCGCCGGAGCAGAATCCAGCGTATCCGCATAATACATCGGATGGTCAACAAGAAGGTTGTACGCCGGTATCCCGTGTTCAGCCCAGTAATCCGTTCCGTCCTTTTTTTCAAGCACAAATCCGTTATTATTGAAGGCCAGCACAAATTCAGGTTTGCGGACACCCATCCCGAGGATTTTCTTAGCACTCTCTTCAAAGTTGCTGTAGTCCAGGTAAAAAACTTCATATCCGCTTTTCTGAAAAGCCTCCGCATAGCAGTCTGCCAGATGGTCGAGGATCGGCAGCACCCCGCGTACCAGGACGCAGCACTTATGCCTGAGCTTTATCAGTTCATCCAGATCATGGCTTTTGGCATAGAGTCCGCTCTGCCCGGAACTGAATTCTTTTTCCAGTACCAGCAGCGTCTCGACCATGTCGCCCAGTTCCCCGGAAATATCAGCCTCCCTATAAGAAAGATCCGGCCGCTGCCTCAGTACCCCGCGGTACAGGTCAAGGGCTTCTGAAAACCTTCCTTCCCGCGTCAGGTATCGCAACGCGTTTTTCAGTTCCGCTGTTTCCGCTTTCTCCGCAAAGAAAGCCGCCGGGCACTCCTTCAGCCTGAGTCCCTTCGCACGGGCAAATACCATAGGAAGCGGCTCGGAAAGGAATCCGAAAACACGCTTCTGATGATCATCCCCCAGTTCGTCAATGCATATCCGCTCCCCCGCTTCCATAAGTACCTGAAAGAGCCACGCACAGTATGCCGCAAACAGTTCCCGCGGCATAACGCACAGGTTCCCGTAGGTACATCTTTTTTCTCCAATGACTTCCTCAAATACCGGATAGTCCTCGGGATACAACTTCCGTATTGCATCCCCCAGTGCCTTAAGATCCTCATAGCGATGTGCCCTGGCATATACTTCCGCAAAAGAATCATCAATGTCAGCCGCAGCAGCAACCATATCCGCATCCGCTAGCAGCGCCTCATATTCAGGTCCTGTCATTACCTGTTTTTTTTCATTGATAAAGAACCGCCTGTAATGACAGATCCCCACATAGTCGGCATCCGGGAGATTCCTCCAGATGCTGTACATTCCCGTCAGCTCAGAAAAATACGGATTCAGGTCCGATATGTGGTCCTCCCCCTCATCGTCACGCAGGTATCCAAGGTCCTCATGCAGTGCCGCCCCCACCTGCATACGGACATAGCCCGGGATGTCAGGAATCGTGCATGCCTTATGTGTCATTACATAGATTACAGTTTTCAAGTATCTTCCTTTCCCGGCTATGGCCGCACTGCCTCCGGCACAATCCCATAATGCTAATCGAAAAGCCGTATAAATCCTGCCGCATCCGCACGGAAGAACTCTTTTTCCGCCTTTACCATTTCCCTGTACTCCGCAAAATCATTGAAACACGACTCGTAATTATCCAGTATTTCCCTTATTCGTTTCTCTATAAGACCGTAATCTAACGGCGCACTAAATTTATATCCTTCATCCATCGGCACATCCTCATGAAAAGCCGCGCTCCCCTTTTTGTTAGTGATTATGCAACACCCGCAGGACACAGCCTCCCGAGGGATCCTGTCCTTTCCCGGATGGTTTCCCAGGTCTATATATACCTTCGCCATCTGCATGTTCAATACCATTTCTTCCTCCGTCATACCGGCCAATGCGCGCCACTCCACAAAACCGCATCTTTCCATCAGCGGCTTAAGCTCATCCAGACCCTTTTTAGGGTTATACAGGATCATATCCTGCCTGTACTGTGCCGGCAGGACAAACTGCAGGTAGCTGTCACCGATATAGTCTGAAAGCCAGTACAGCTTGTCCTCATCTATGCTTCTTTTCCGCAGAAAATCCGCCGCATACATGGACTGTATAAGATGATATACCGCAACGGAATCAAGATTCATCAAATAATGCAGATCAGAGAGGTAATTGAAATTATCAACACTCATCCACCAGACGGCAATGCGTGCATGCTTAAATGAGAACGCCCAGTCCGTGAGGCTTTCTGGGACCACCACTATATTGCCTGCCGCATCCGCCTCGTCAAAATCCGTAACATGCACATCGCAGTATTTCCTGTACTTTTCGGGAGTTTCTGCATCTACCGGCAGAAGGCTCCTGCCTGTCCTGTCAATATAGTACATCGCCGCATAATAACCGTTCTGTATTATCTCATGGCAGAGCTGATGTGCAAGCTCTGTTCCGCCTGTCACAAACCCCTCCGGACATAGAATATAAAATCTGTTCATGCTGATATCCCCCTGCCTCTGTTATTCATAATGTCGCACTGACCATACGTATCATTTCCCGGATCCTGGCATCGTAGGTGTGCTCCGTTTTCGTCCTCTCATATCCCTTCGCCGCTATGGATTTTCTCTCGGCATCGTGCTCCAGATAATATCCGGCCTTATCCATCAGTTCCTCTTCTGAAGTAAAATACTCCGCCTCCGCCCCTGGCTCATACAGCTCCGGAAGTTCTTCCTGCCAGTTGGTCATAAGGAAACCGCCTGCGCCGCATATGTCATAAACCCTTAACGACAGGCCCGTTGCTATGGGGCGCATGGTTATATTAAGGTTTATGCCGCTGCTGTTAAATACTACCGGCATCTCAGTAAGTGTTTCGACCGCATTATGAACATGAACCCCCTTCAGTTCCTTTGCATCACTTCCTGTATAAAGATTCACATCAAATTCTCTGGCAAGCCCGTTCAGGAGACGCGTTCTTTCAGTCTGCGCCAGTTCGGAACCGATAACGGAATGTGCCACAAAGTATCTCCTGGCAGCATCACAGCCCTCACACAGTGGCTGATAGATGTCCGGAAGCAGCTGCTCCATTTCCTTCATCAGCTGATCAGTCAGCATGCTTTCCGTAAAATTCACTCCATACACCTGGAGCTGCGCTTCTACGATTCCCTGCACATAGCCCCTGGCATATTCACTGAGGTCCTTTATCAGCCTGTACTGATTCTTTTCCCCATAGAGGGAACCGACGAATGAAATGTCCGACTTAAAACGCACCTTTTCAGCCGATGATGCGGCCCTGACCACACGGTCCCAGCGTTCCGTATTTGTAGCAAGTGGCAGGTAAAAAGTCCCGCCGGGATTCCTATCCCTGAAGTACATATACTGCGACCTGTCAAACAGGAATATGCGGTTGCAGCTATTGGCAAAGGACGGTGAAAAAAGCTCAAGCACCGGTACATCGACAGTCCAGCATACATACGGCACCTGAAAAAGCTGGCACACTTCTGAAAGGGCCGGAAAAAAATTAATCGAGAATACAAAAAGAAAACAGTGTCCCTGTATAAGATTCCCCACCTGCTCCACTACTTGCGAGGCAGACACATCCTTCCTCGAAACCTGGGTTGTTTCCTCTATAACGGTAATCCCCAGCTTTCGGAATGCTGTTATGGTATCCGGTTCGCATATCGAATTGTACCTGTAAAAAAGAATCTCCATATAACCGCAATCAGAATTTCATCTCCCTGATCCTCTTTATGATCATCTCGTACGGATCTTCCTTCCCGAACAGAAGCGTAGTACCGAGCACGAAACCTTTCACGCCAAGGGGTGCATACTCCTTTATCTTATCAGCCCCGCAGGCTCCGTCCCAGTATATGTCAAAATCCATCTTATCCTTAAGAAGGAGCAGGTCATCGTATTTTTCCCTTACATAGGGCAGGAACAGCTGTGCTGCATTTCCCGGATTTACAGACATGACCAGAACCTTCTTTACAATGCGCAGCAGCATCTTCACTTCCTCTATGCTCGTACCGGGATTGATTGCAATCCCCGGCACGAGGCCGGCATCGATAATGCGCTGGAGCGTAGTGGAAGGGTGGTACTCCGCCTCCGGATGTATATAGACAGTATCACCGGGATGAAGGTTCCTTGTAAAAAGGTCTATGGTATTCAGCGGATGTTCCACCATAAGATGCACATCCAGCGGCTTGTCCGTCAGCGTACGTATCGTATGCATATCATTCAGCGACATAGCAAAATTATGTACATACCTTCCGTCCATGATGTCTATGTGAAAAGAATCGATTCCGCTCCTGTCCAGTTCTTTCACCTCACGTCCCAGATTGCTGAAATCCGCACACATCATAGATGCCATAAGCTCAATTTCCATTTTCTTCCTCCTCTCTACTTCGAACAAAAACAATGCCCTGCTTTCAGTACTCAGGCTTCCCCCATGCATTCAAGCATCTGTCTGCACCTTATCATAAAGCTGTGCCTTTCCTTCACCTTTCTGTATCCGTTCTCCGCTATACGGAGACGTTCATCTTCATGCTCCAGGTAGTAGCCCGCTTTTTCCACCGCGTCCTCCCTGCTCTCATAACACACAAAATCCTCACCCGGAACAAAAGCTTCACACAGGTCGTACTGATAGTTTGACAGCACGAAACCGCCGCAGCTCATGATATCCATTATTCGGAGAGGGATTCCGTTCTGTATGCTGCGAAGCGTCACATTCAGGTTGACCTTGGCACATTTTATTGCCAGCGGCGCCTCTTTATAGTACTCAGCGCTTCCCATTTTTCTCACGCCTTTCATGCCGGAAACATCGCTCCCCGTATACATCGCCACATCATATCTTTCCGCCATTGCTTCCAGCATATGCCTTCTGGCCTGCTCCGTTACCCGCATGGCAAGGTAATAGTTTGCAATTATCCACTCAGGGTTCTCGTATCCGTCCCCATTTTCACGTTTAAGAGGCAATGCCTTAAATATCCGTTCCATAATTTCCGGCGTAAGCGCCTGCTGAAGGATGTTCACTCCGTACAGGTCCTCCTGCCCGTTCACAAGGGCATCAAAGAACCCCTTCATATAGTCGTCAAAGTGCGAATACTTGCCGAAATACCCGTATTTCTCCGTATAAAGCGATCCCAGCATCGCGACATCCGCCGCATAATGCATTCTGTCAGACTCCGACGGTACTATTTTATCATATACATCCGGATTTCCCGCAAGCGGAAGGTAATAAACATGTTCTACCCCGTCACGACGCATCCTTTCCACCTCATATGAATCAAAATGAAAGATATGATTCTCCGGAAAAAAGACCGTCACTGAATACAGGAATACCGCAGGATTATCGTATACCCACGATACATACCTGCATCTGCAGGCATGTGCCGCCGTAGCTGCAGCAGGAAAGAAATTAAAAGAAAAAACGATATCTGTCTTTTCCTTCATTATGATTCCGACAAGCCTGGCACATAGACCCTCTCCGTTCTTCGCATCGGGCGAATCATACGGAAATTCAAACCCTGATACGCTGTGCCCCAGAGTCTCAAAGGTGTGCTTGATAGTCTCATTACCGAAAGCCGGCCATTCCAAAATAAGTATATTCATACGCATCGTTCCTGCTTATTCTGCCGTTTTTCCACGGCCTAATAAATATCCGTATTCCAGATCATCACAGGCTTCCCCATGGTCCTGCAGCGCTGCATGACGGGGTCAGGATCACCGTAGTAAGCATCCGCCAGACGTACTGCCGTTCTTTCATCATCCGTTTCATCAAGTACTCCCCATCCTCCTGCAAGGTATCCGTCCACAATGCTCCGGTATTCCAGCCATAGGGACCGATCAAAGACCTTGGCTGAGCGTCTGATTGCCGGCTGAGGCCGCCAGATCAGCGCTACGCTGTCCCTGTTGTCATAGAATACCTGCAGGCTCTGTTTCAGCTTCTGAATCGCTTTTTCCTTATACTGGTACATAGAACATACCGCATTGACAAAAAGCACAGCTTTCTTCCTAACTCCGTTCGGTTTGCACAGGGCGCTCCGCCATTCATCAGGGATATCTTTCTCATCCAGTCCGGTCTTTGGAGGCTCCACGAATACGGTTATTTTATCATCCCATAGTCCTCGTGTCTCCTCGCCGCAGAATTCCGTCAGCATATCGCAGTACAGTTCTTTCATAGCATCCGATTCAACTATCACCCTGTCAGAATGGATCAGTCCGGGAACCTTTACAAAATAATCAGTGGTCTTTATAAGCTTCATATCATCCCTGCTGTATTCCCCTATGCGAAAATACGGTATATATACAAGCTGCTCTGTATGCCTCTTCAGCTCTGACGTAAAATATTCAGGCGGGAGCATATAGACATAGCTGCATTGGTCATACGGATTCTGGATATATATCGCGTCGGGATGCCGCCGGGGGATGTCATAGGATCTGTAATCCGTAAGAGGCAGGCCGTCAGGATATGAATCCGTTTCATAATTAAGTTTCCCCAGTCCGCCGTCCGCACGCCTGTCATAGAACGGCAGTGGCATCACATGGACCCTGTTCATGGGATTCTCAATAGCCTTATCATAGAACGGTTTCATCGTATCCCACAGGTCGCTGCGGAACGGCAGGAAGAGTATCTCCCGATAATCTTTGAGTTCCTCTGCAGCTGTTTCCTCTATTGCCGACAGGGACCTGTCCATCTTCTCCATCAGCTCATGCCAGGCCCCGTTGTCAACGTCTTCCATAGAAAACACTGCCGCATTATACAGAAGCTCGCAGTATCCTTCCATCTGTTTTACCGTGGCAGTTCCTTCACCCGACTCAGATTCGATCCTTGTTCCCAGGCTGATCACGTTCTCCTGGCTCTGCATCAGTATCTCCCTCAGGTCAGCTGTGCCATTTTCGCCTGTAGCCCTTATTACCGAATGGATTTCCCTCAGCATGGAGCAGAATTTCAGGACAGCCCCTCTCAGCCGCTCAGGCCTGCCCTCCCTTCTGCATACAAGATCCTCCTCGCTGAACTCATACCTGAACGGGTTTCCGGTTTCCAGCTTTTCCATGAGAAAGTCTTCCTGCATCTCATAAAGCGGGTAGTCGTGTATTCCGCCGTTACGGCATATCTTCAGGTAATCCCCGTATTCTATTTTTAAAGCTCCGTCATACCCTGCCGGTACGTTGATCATAATATGTTCAAATGGAAGCTGCACGATGCGGTCAACATATTCTATCGGATACTTGTGATTATGGTCAGAACACCAGTAAGGCATCAGGACCACTTCCCTGGCCCCTTCAGAAGGATAGAGACAGGATAGGGTTTCAGCAAGGCTAAAAAGCTGAGGACGGAGCGGTTTCTTTCTGTCTATCTTTGTGTGGCACGCCGCTTCAAGCATTGGTATCATCTTAAGCCCCGCCTCCGGAGGATTATCGCTTTCCATTCCGTCATAAGAAGCCACCTGCAGCACCGTCTTCACCAGCTGCCTGCGTACTTCCTCTTCCTCCGGATCCGGCGACACATAGTCCAGCACGAAGATATCAACTCCCGCCGCATAAGGAAACTGATGGTACTTCTCCAGGTCCTCCTCCCGGTAGCTGATTTTCTCCCGGTTGGTCACCCGGGTGATCATCTGCCAGTATTCCCCTGTTTCATGAGTCAGCACCACATATTCAGCCGGAAGTTCAGGAACTGCCAGCTTGTGGAACCTCCGGTAGTCATCACGAAGCATGCATATGTCCAGGTCATCATCCCAGGGCACATAGCCTCCGTGCCGCACGGCGCCGATCAGCGTGCCACAGTCCGCAAACCACTTTATTCCGTGTTTCCTGCAGACCCGGTCGATCTCGCCAAGCGTCTCCATCTGGGCAGCCCACTCGCGCTTCACCATTCCGTTTATATAAAAACCTTCCCTTATTTCATCATAGAAATAGTCTTTGGGATAGTTCATGCCGCAAGCCTCCTATCTCAGTCCAGCAGGGATAAAAGCACGTCATTTTCTTTTTCCCCATATTGCTGAATTATCACTTTCCCGCCTGATTTTGCAAAAGCCGCTGATACAATTCCCTCATCTCCGAAGAATAAGTCCCCATGTTCTACCGCCCTATCGTAATCCCCGCTTCGGTCGCAGATTCCGAATCCTTCATGCGTAAATTCTTTTATCTTTTCCTCATAAAATGCTATCATAAGCGGTGCGGTCTCGGGCATGGCAAGGTCATCCACATCGATAAAACTGCCCGGTATCCACCACAGGCACAGTTCCTTCCTCCGTGTGCGGAAAAAAGAAATCACTTCGTTAAGCTTATCTTCCACGGACTCGCTGTGTATCAGCATTTCGCGCACCGACGTATAATAAAGGACCTTGATCCTTCCATCACCGGCCGCTCCAATTTCACCCCCTCCATTGGTAAACTGCTGCCGTTCCCTTTCTTCAAATATATTCCCGACCTCCGTCATCTGTTTTCTAAAAAAAGGATAGCCATGAAGCGCCGGTTCCCTGGCAGGCATCATAAATCCGTCCCCGAACCTTGCTTTCAGCAGGGCATCATAAGTGACGGGAACCGGCATCGTCCCCCACTCGAAGGGCAGCTCCACCACATGCTCTAGCCAGTCCTTGGGGAATTTTTTTCTCCTGTCCTTTGCATACTCATCATACCGGGTCAGATAATCAGCTTCCTCGCGCGTAGTAAGGCGGCATATCTGGTCATACAGGATCTCCAGCTGATTATCCAGCGGCCTGTCAGTGCTGAAATTATATCCGGTCTCATGCTCCAGTCCCACCAGAACGGCTGCCAGCAGTTCCCTCTGCCGTTCATGCTCATCATTTGCGCCTAACCGCATGCCTGCCGCAGACTGCCTTGCAAGGGCGATTGCTGAATCCACTCTTTCCAGCATAAGCATTATGTATTCTTCTTCTTCTTTTGCCCTCGGAATATAATAATAGGGATAAATATCCGGTCCCACAAGGAAAGGGCATCCGTGCCACTCCTTCAGATGGCCGCGTGTAAATGACATATCCCTTCCGTTTACCACATGAGTAAAATTCATGCAGTACCATGGCTTCGTATAGGGATTATATACCTGGTATTCCCCCTTTCCTGCCGTTGGGAACAGTTCAAGAAACTTAATATAGTCATCCCGTACCATCCCGATATCTATGTCGTCATCCCAGGGAATGAAACCGCCATGCCTCACAGTACCCAGCAGTGTGCCATAAACCGCAAAGTAAGTAATGGAATTTTTCCGACAGAAGGAATCCATATCCGAGAGGGCCTTCAGCTCCGCCGCCCAGGCCCGCTTCATCACTTCCCCGACCCTGAATCCTTCACGTTCTTCCTGTTCATAAAATTTTAACGGCAGCTTCTCAGATTTCCACATTCTGCATCATTACCGGCTTTCCTGCGATACGGAACCGGTTCATCACCACGTCCGCGTCCCCATAATAAGCATCCGCAATCTCTTCAGCAATAGCAGCGCCACCTGATTCATCCAGTATCCCCCACCCGGCATTCCTGTAATTCTCCAGGATGGCAGAATATGCATCCCAGGTTTCTTTATCAAACAGTTCCGAGGATGCGGCAATAGCCGGATGCGGGTGCCAGATCAGCGCTGTTTCTTCACGGCATTCATAAAATGTATTCAGAACATCTTCAAGTTTCCGCAGCATTTTTTCCTTATACTGATACATCGTGCTGACACTGGTAAGATACAGCACGGCCTTCTTTCTCCCACCGTCAGCTTTTATCAGTATGCCCTCCCATTCAGCCGGAATTCCGGTTCCGGAATCCTTATCATTTTCGTATATACGCTCATCAGCCATTATTTTTCTTTCCCATATTTCCTCTGTGTCCTTGCCACAGAATTCCGTAAGCTCCCTAATGTAAAAATCCCGCATCTGCTCCGACTCAACATACACCCTGTCCGCATTTATGAGCCCCGGAACTTTTACGAAATACTCTGATGTCTGCCGGAACTTCTCGTCCCTATTGCTGAATCCTCCTATTTTAAAATAGGGAACGTAAACCAGTTCTTCGGTAAACTTCTTCAGCTCGGATGTATAATAGTCAGGCGGCAGCGTATAGCTGAAATTAAACCTGTCATATGCATACTGCGTATATATCACGTCAGGGTGCATGGCCCTGATGTCAAGGTTCCGGCAGTCCAGTACGGAAATATCGTCAGGGTACGCTGATGTATCGTAACGCCCCTCTGACATTTCACCGTATACATTGCGTCTGAAAGCAGGAACCGCGGCTACATACACATCATTTGAGCTGTCCCCTATAGCTTCCCTGTAGAAGGGATCAAGGTATTTCCAATGCCTTGCACTAAAGGTAATGAAAAGCACTTTTCTCTTCTCATGCAGTGACTTATCCGCACTGCTTCTAATGGCTCCCAGTACATTATCCAGCCGTGAGATTTCACCCTCAAGGCGCCCTGTATTTCCTTCTTCAAGCTTAACCGCCGCTTCATACAGGCATTCACAATAGGCTTCTATATCAGGGATCACGGCACAGCCTTCGCCCTCCGCGGCCTCTATTTCCTGCCCGATGGCAATGGCGCCCCCCTGGCACTCTTCTAGAAGTTTCATTATTTCGACTTCCGGCAAAGCCCCTGCCCCCTGCCTTATGAAACCGTGAACCTGCTCAAGCACCTTGCAGTAATCAAGGGTTTTCTGTTTCAGGCCGGGCGGCTTAGGATCACGGTCTGCCTGCATGTCGTCTTTTTTAAAAACATAAGAGAAAAGATCCGGGGCATCAAAATACTCCGCCATATTTTCTGCCTGCTCCTGAAATATGGGATAATCGTGCATCCCGCCTTCCCTGTTTATTCTCCAGTAGTCGCCGTATTCAATCCTGAGAGTCCCGTCATATACCGCCGGCACATTGATCATAATATTTTCAAAAGGGATCTGCGTCACCCTGTTTACGTATTCGACCGGGTACTTGTGGCTGTGGCGCTCTGCCCAGAACGGCATCAGAGCCACGTGGCTTGCCCCCTCCGCAGGATAAAGCGATGCAAGTTTTTCTGCCAGTTCAAAAACCTGTCTGCGCATATCGCCGTTTCTGTCAAGTCTTACATTGCACATTTCCTCAATGTCTGAAAGGAAGCTGAGTACCTCTTCGTCCCACTCATCCGGCTCACGGTTGGCAATGGAAAGAACCGAATTCAAAAGTGTACGCCTTACCTCTTCTTCTCCTTCATCCGGTGCCAGATAATCCAGCACAAAGACATCTACCCCGATTCTGAACGGACAGCCATGATACCTGGCCATTTCCTCCTTATCCAGAGTTATCAGGTGCCGGTTCACAATATGTGTCTTAAGCTGCCATACCTCATTATTGTCATAAGTTCTTACTTCATATCCAGGCGGAAGCTCGGCCGCCGCATATCTGTGAAAACGTCTGTAATCATCCCGGAGCATACAGATATCCAGGTCGTCATCCCAGGGAATGAATCCCCCGTGCCGCACCGCGCCGAGCAGGGTTCCGCAGTCCGCAAACCACCTGATGCCATGCCTTTCGCATACACGTGCAATCTCGCTAAGGACTTCCAGTTCGGCCGCCCATGCGCTCTTCATCATGCTGCTTATATAAAAGCCGTCCCTCACTTCATCATATAAGAAATCTTCACAAAATTCCATCATGCTTCAGAGCTCCCTATATATTTCAGGACACTTTATGCCATTGCGTTCAAAAAACAGCATCAGGTTCTGATGACGGGCCTTATAATACGGATAATCGTGGGTTTCATAAATGCGCTTCGGAACCATGTAATCATCACCGAACTCTGCCCTGAGCACAGCACCGCTGTCAGACGGGCACGGGATACCCACTCCCTCGAATTCCATATATACAGGCTCCCCGAACCAGTCCATGCTGAAGATTTTGCGGGGATCCTCGAAATAAAAGGGCAGCGCCGCCACCATATTGCTGTCATTTTTCCCATAAAGGGACGAAATGCGGTCCGTCAGCTGCCACAGCTGATTCGGAACCCTGTCTTCCGGTACACGCTCAATCCCCAGCATATCCGTCAGCTGCGTATAGGCCTCCCATTTATCCTCATTAGGCACATCCGCCTTCTTCCACTCACAGGCCAGTATATTCGCAGATGCCATGAGTGTCTTTATCAGCTGCCGCTCCTCTTCCTTTTCCGGCACGAAATTCAGCGGAAATATATCAAGTCCTGCCATAAAGGGGAACAGCCAGTATTTCATAAGGAATTCTTCATCCAGACGGTCATTTCTGGTATTTATGACCCTGAAAGCAAGATTTTCATACCCGTCGTCAGAAAAGGGGGTTACCAGTTCCAGGCCTTCAGCCTCGAATTCGGATGACATTTCACGGATCATGCGGTCAACGTCTTCCCCGTACATCCAGATATCGATGTCATCATCCCAGGGAATAAAGCCGCCGTGCCTCACTGCTCCGAGCAGCGTTCCATACGCGGCATAGTACCGCAGTCCGCATCGCCTGCATATCCCGTCAAACTGCTCCAGCACTTCAAGCTGCGCGGCCCAGCAGCGTTTCATAAGGGAAGATATCTCGAACCCCTCCCTCGCTTCTTTATGGAAAAATCCTTCCCTGAAATTCATTGTATCCCCCCAGCTGCACCTTCCCATTCCACAACGGAAAACCGAACTATAATATCTTTAATCAATATATATTTTATCAAAAAAAAACCGGTTAGTTAACAAGATGCAGCAGAAATCCAAGCCGGTCCATACGTTCCTGTCTTATTTTGTCTTCAACATATTCATACACTCCCGAAGAATGCTCAAACTGGCGTGACATTCCGGCAACCATAAGCAGCCGCCACTCAAAATCCGGAAACACGCCTCTGCTCAGATAATGCAGTACCGACAGGGAGCGGTATGCCGAATAGAATACGATAAGAAAAGTGGTGCTTTCAAGTACAGATTTTTCCTTATACTTTTCCATAAAATGGCGGAACAGAAGATACACTAAAAGCTGTTCCTGTTCCTGTTCCGGCACGTATTCGTCAAATTTCTGAAAAGCTGAGGCCCAGCATTCCGCATCCCTGCCTCTCTCGCTTGCGATATAAGCAACCATCCCAGCAAATTCTTCAGCATGTACCGGAAGCCTGGATTTCTTAAGAAGCGCATTTGTATAGACACGGATAAATGTGATCTTTTCCGCAATAGCCCTCCTCGGTTCCAGCACTTCCGCAACCGCTGCCGGATACATGTTCCTGTCAGCAAACAGACGGTCCAAAGAGTCAGCCGTCTGCCCCGCTGAAGCAAGTTCGTGCCGCTGGAAAGCATATACCAAAGCTGCGGCCAGGCGTTCCCTCACGTAAAACTCACGTTCCTGAAACACCCCCTGCAATGTTGTATACGCACGGATGGCATCATTGAACCTCTCCCAGTCTGTTCCATCGTCTTTTTCCTCATCCGAATCAATGAATATATACTGCTGCTTCTCTTCCTTTTTCAGTATCATCCTGCCCGCTTCAGGGCATGAAATACTAAGTGATGCAAAGAGGATGTCGCCGGCCCTGTAAATGATTCTGGGGTAATTCTGGCAGGTATCGCACATCGCATCCGGCCCGAGCGTCCTGTATATCCTGCACAGGTTATCCTCATTAAGGAACGGGCACCGCTGATCTGCTTTCATGGAAAAAAGCGCGAGTCCTTTTTCATCCTTAGTTATATTCTCCCTGAGTTCATAGCCGAACTTCCCCTCTGTCCCTTCATATTCCTTAAGGGTTTCGGAATCTATGTACACTTTCCATCCTACGCAGCAGGTGTCGGGGCAAACACCTCCGATGCACTCGAAATCATCAAACTCGCTCATGACCAGTTTCTTCATGCTTTCACGGCTCCTTTTCTTCCGAATACCACCCCGCGGCGAAGCTCTGCCCTGAGCAGTCCGTCACTGCACCAGTCCGGACACATATAGCCGTGCGAATGCCTGCTTTCCATGCCATGCGCCCAAAAGAACCCTTCTATCCAGTCATAGTCTTCCCTGTTATGATACGAGCATACCGCCATCCGCAGATCATCCGACTCATTTATGAGCGACTCGCATCCACGGAGCGCCCCTTTCTCATAGCCCTCTATGTCCATCTTGATATAGCTGACACGCACGCCCTTAAGCGCACTGTCAAGCATTATGTGTTCCGTTCCGTCATCCTCATCCCCGACGTAGCCGTAGCATATTTCAACCTTACCGCCGTAAGGTGCAAAGGTCCTCTCCATTGCTGATATCCATTCCCTGTCCGCATCAAATATATAAGCCTTGGATATGATATCAATATGTTCCAGGACAAAGTACCCTTCCGCTCCGCCGCAGTCAGCCAGCACATCGCCGCGTCGGACTCCATACCCTTCCTTATCGTAGCAGTGCGGGGAGCGCCTGTCCTGCTCTGCCAGTATCACCCTGTAATATTCCGCCACCCTCTGCGCGTCCATCCGGGGAGGGAAATACATCCTTTTCCCTTTGTGCATCACATAGTACATTCCACAGTCCGGATCAAAATCCACAGGCTGTTCTTTATTCAGGTAATCATCCACAAATGCATAGGGAAGCAGGCGCACTTGTCCATAACCGGCCACGTAGTCTATCACTTCCTCTATTTCCGGATCCGGCAGTTCCTTGGCATGCATCATCTCCCAGTATTCCCTGCTGACCAGCGAAAGCACGGATTCTGAGACCGTCTGAAGGCACATCTCGAGCCCTATCAGGAACAGCCTCATCCTTCCGGCGTCTTCCCGCGCCCCGGTCGAAGCAGCTTCCAGGTCATCCAGTAAGCCCATCACGTCGTTGCACTGCTTTTCCAGATATGTCAGATGGTTAGTCTGGATTTCCAGCCTCACGCAGGCCACAAGGTCCTCTGCCGGGACCTCCCCCGCGGCGAGGCTCCCCGCCTCAAAGGCTCCTCTGATCTTTTTGATTATTTCCATCGAGCGGTTCATCGTCTCCCCCTTGAATATACCTATATAACAAGTATAATATAGCACATAACACAGCAATTGACAAAACGGAGACGGAATGAATACTATAGAAATCATCCAAAAACTGGAGGCTCTTGCGCTGTCGGATCCGCTGCTTCTGGAAAATTTCAGCTGGCCCGACCTTGAACACTGCATGATTACCGAAATCGAATGCCGCCGCGAAAGCTATCCGGACCGCCACTTTCTGGAACTTATCAGGCTCATACGGAAAGCGTGCGAGCAGGCAGCCGTGACCGTGGCCGAATGCGATTCAAAAATGCTGCTCAGGATCCTTTCTGAGCTCAGGGGCATTGCCGAAGCCCTCCCTCCGGCGGCGGATGAAAATCCGTTGCTACAGCAGGCGGCTTTCGACCATGCCCTGCTCGACCATATCCGTAATGACAGCATCGTAGTTCTCGGTGATTCCCATGTTTATTTTTTCAGTGGCAACGAAGGCCTGTCTTACACACCCATTGGGCACGGCATTTCCCTCTGTCCCCGGGCAAACAGCCTGAACCTCACTGTGCTTTACCTTGGTCCCGTGCTGGCATTTACCTGCCTTAAGCCCGGTTCAACAGCGGGTTTTTCAGAAAAGCTGTCCTTTCTGAAAGCTGACTTCATTACCCCCGGGGCAAGGATCCTGATTTCCCTCGGAGAAATAGACATCCGCATGCATGTACTAAAGCAGGCCGAAATGCAGAAGCGCCCCACTGAAAGCATAATTGATGATATTCTTACAAACTACGGAACACTTATCGCTTCCCTCCAGTCTGAAGGATTTAAGATTTCCTGCTGGGGACCCATTGCATCCCAGAAGGACGGAATCCCGGAAGACCCTAGATTCCCCCGTCTCGGCAGCGAAAAAGAAAGGAACTCTGCCACCCTTTATTTCAACAGACAGCTGGAAAAGACATGCCACAGATGCGGCGCAGGTTACTTCAGCATTTATGACCGGCTTGTTGACGTCCAGGGGTTCACAAAAGAAGAGTACCTCTCCGATGACCATTTCCACCTCAGCCAGAGGGCGATGCCGTTGGCCATGGAGGTTCTTGCCTCCCTGCTGTCCTGAATTCCTGAGCGCATGCTCCAATTATCAGACAACTAAATCAAGCCAGGTACTTAAAACCCCTGCAATAAAGTAAAAGGGCTGTCCTTTCGGACAGCCCTTTCGGTAGTTTTTGTCTGATCGACGGTTATCAGCCGAGGAGTGAAAGAACACTCTGGTTGGACTGATTTGCCTGAGCCAGCATCGAAGTACCTGCCTGAGCCAAGATGTTGTTGTTTGAGAAAGCAACCATCTCGGAAGCCATATCCGTATCACGGATCTGGGACTCAGCTGCTGTAGTATTCTCTACTACGTTGTCAAGGTTCTTGATCGTGTGCTCAAGTCTGTTCTGAACAGCACCGAGATCTGCTCTCTGTGAAGATACAGATGCAAGTGCAGCCTTAACAGTTGTGATGGCACTCTGTGCAGCGCTAGCGGTAGAAATCTTAACACCGCTGGAGATACCGATTCCGGTAGCAGACATCTTTGTGATGTTCAGTGTGATTGTCTGGTTTGCTTCCGCACCAACCTGAAGACCAACGTTCTTGAACGTTCCGTAAAGAAGGTTCTTCTCGTTGAAGGTTGTCGTGCTGGCAACACGGTTAATCTCACTTGTGAGTGCCTTGAACTCCTGCTGCAGGTACTGACGGTCAACTGTGGTGTTGGTTCCGTTAGAAGCCTGGTTAGCAAGAACGTTCATTCTCTGAAGCATATCGTGTACTTCGTTGAGAGCACCTTCTGCTGTCTGAACTGCTGAGATACCATCCTGTGCGTTGCGGCTTGCCTGTGTTAAGCCCTTAACCTGGCGACGCATCTTCTCGCTTATAGCAAGACCTGCTGCGTCATCAGCTGCTCTGTTAACTCTGTAACCTGAAGATAACTTCTCGGTTGACTTAGCCTGAGAGCTGGTCGTGAGACCTAACATTCTGTTGCTGTTCATTGCTGTTAAATTGTGCTGTACTACCATAACTTTTTCCTCCTTG
>JAILDD010000144.1 GCA_024689605.1 Lachnospiraceae bacterium | reverse complement strand
CAAGCTTATGGGTATGCCGTCTGAACAACCGGATGAATTTTCCGAGATGGAGTTATCAGCCCTTAAGGAAATAGGAAATATAATCACAGGGGCGTATCTTAATTCACTTGCCACGCTTACTAATCTTACTATTTTCCCTTCGATACCTGATGTTTGTATCGATATGGCAGGAGCAATCCTTTCTGTGCCGGCTATCGAGTTCGGTACTATTGCAGACAAGCTTTTGCTTATTGAAACTGATTTTACTGATGATGAAGATATGTCCGGTTTCTTTATACTTGTTCCGGATGCAGAGTCGTATGGAAAGATACTTAAAGCACTTGGAGTGATGTGATATGGCGGAGACTATTAAAGTCGGAATTGCTGATTTGAATGTATGTACACCACCAAATCTTATCACTACCATAGGTTTGGGCAGCTGTGTAGGTATAGCAATCAGAGATAAGACTACCAAAGTTGGCGGTCTGGTTCATGTTATGCTTCCCAGTTCACAGGAAGTAAAGAGTAATTCAAATGTGGCCAAGTTTGCGGACACCGGCATACCGGAACTGGTAAGCAGGCTTGAGAAAATGGGCGGTTCCCGGGCAAGGATGGTGGCTAAGATAGCAGGCGGTGCAAAGATGTTTGCGTTCCAGTCAAAGACCGAACTGGCAGCTGTTGGCGAGCGTAATGTGGAAGCTACCAAAAAAGCGCTTGCGGCTCTGCGTATTCCCATTATCGCTGAGGATACGGGAGAGAATTACGGACGGACAGTTACCTTTAATCCGGAAACCGGTGATTATGAGATAAAGGCAGTAGGGAAGCCTGTTAAGGTGATATGAGTTCAGATAATTCCGGAAAAAAAAAGAATAATTTGAAAACAAAAAATCTGCCACCTTTATTTATGATGTGCGGTGGGTGTGTTGCACTTATTATCTGTCTGGTGCAGAAGCAGCCGCTGCTCACCTTACTGGTGGTTCTTTTTATTACGCTGCTGGTTTTTGCAATACTGGGGACCATAGCAAAATCCATAATAGACCAGTTCAATATGACGATGAAATATTCCGATTATTTCGAAGATCCGGGGGATCTTGTCGAGAAGAGGACTATGGATGAATTATAAAGAGTGACTGTTCGGGACAGTTGCTTTAAAAATGCCCGCAGGAGTTTGAGGATATGGACGAAGCTGCAAGAGAACGCCTCTGGATGGATTATTCGAGGCTGCATACACAGGAGATAAGGGACAAGCTGATAGTTGAGTATGCCCCTCTGGTTAAGGTCGTTGCTGGGCGTCTCTGTATGTATCTTGGCAGCAATGTTGAATATGACGATCTTGTGGGATTCGGTGTTTTCGGGCTTATTGATGCAATAGAAAAATTTGATACAAGAAAAAATATCAAGTTTGAAACATACGCGTCTCTCCGTATAAGGGGCGAGATCATCGACCAGATCAGAAAAAGCGACTGGATCCCCAGAACCATAAGACAGAAGCAGAAACAGCTTGATGCTGTCATGAAGGATATTGAGGCTAAAACAGGCAGGCAGGCCACCGACGAAGAGATCGCCGAGGCACTGGGAATATCCCCGGATGAGCTTGTAAACTGGCAGTCACAGATGAATCTTACAAATGTGGTATCCCTGGATGAATTTGTGGATGCCGGAATGGAGATCAGTGATGCCAACAGTTACAGCAGACGCTATACTTCTCCGGAAGAAAACATGGAGCGTTCGGAGCTGAAAAGCATGCTGGAGGAAGCTATCGACCAGCTTACGGAAAAGGAGCGCAGCGTCATTCTTTTTTACTACTATGAGGAATTAACCGTTAAAGAAATAGCACAGGTGATGGAGGTAACGGAATCAAGGGTTTCCCAGCTTCACACCAAGGCTCTGCAGAAGATGAAGAAGGTTATGGGAGAATACGTCGGTATACTTGCGCAGCTTGTATGATGATCAACGGGGGTGTCTATGAACGGATATTTTAAGGTTATATCGGATACAAAGGGAGCTTTATTACAGCTGTACGCACCTACGGAAGGCGGTGAAGCAGTTCAGCTTAAGGAAATAATTCAGTACCTGAATGAAAAGAAGATCACATTTGACCTGAAGCAGCTAAATGACGGTGTCGCTGCGGGATCTTATGACAAGCCTATTTTTTTGTCTCCAGCAAAGCTTCTTCCTTTATCAGAGAGCTGTAATGTTACCATAGCAGAGGACGGTATGTCTGCAAAAGCAAGGTTTTATCCCGCTGCTACCAATGGCCGTGAACTGAATGCGGAAGATATAAGGAGCAGCTGCAGACTGGCAGGAATTAATTATGGCATAAATGAAGAAGCAATTGCTGACTTTTTGGGAAATAAGCAGTATTGTACAGATTACACCATCGCTAATGGCAAGGCTGTTCAGGAAGGAACGGATGCCGTAATAGAGTATTTTTTCAATACGGATAACAGGATCAGGCCTACGCTTAAGGAAGACGGAACCGTAGATTTCTTCAACCTTAATCTCGTAAATCACTGCAAAAAAGGTGATGTGCTGGCGAAGCTTACACCTGCCGTAAAGGGAATTGCCGGAATGTCCGTTAGGGGCGAAAGAGTACTGCCCAGGGAAGTTAAGGTAACCAGCCTGCAGTACGGACTTAATATTGACATAAGCGAAGATAAGTGTACAATTACTTCGCAGGTTGACGGCCATGTAACTCTCACGGGAAACAAGGTTTTCGTGTCGGATGTGCTGACTGTTACCAACGTGGATAATTCCACCGGCAATATAGAATATGACGGCACTGTTGTGGTAATGGGCAATGTAAATACCAATTTCAGCGTCAAGGCCAAGGGTGATGTAGAAGTAAAGGGTGCCGTTGAAGGCGCATACATAGAAGCTGGCGGAAACATCCTCCTTACCAGAGGAATAAACGGTATGGGTCGCGCAAAGATCTCGGCCGGCGGAAATATCGTGGCCAAGTTCATAGAGAACAGCACGGCTACGGCAGCAGGCTACATCGATGCGGATGCAATCCTTCATTCCAACATAAGTGCAGGAACTGAAGTCCACGTCATGAGCAAGAAGGGCTTTATCGTCGGCGGTTCTGTACAGGCTACATCCAAGGTCTGCGCTAAGACCCTGGGTTCTGCAATGGGAGCTGATACCAAGATTGCTGTGGGCATGGATACAAGGATTTCGGCACGTATAGCAGAGCTTAATAAAGAAATTGCCGATATACAGAAGAATATGAAGACAATGCTTCCGGTACTTGATGCTGCCAAAAAGAAGCTGGCTAACGGGATCAAGATGACTCCGGATCAGGTGAAGAATATCCAGCAGCTTGCAGGAACGGTAAAAGTGCTGCAGCAGAAGCTGGAGGATGATAATAAGGAACTGGAAGAACTTAAGTCCGTTGCGATGGATAATTCAAAGGCAACCGTGGAGGTGACCGGAGAGGTTTTCCCCGGCACCATAATAGCTATATCCGATCTGTCAATGATAGTGAAGAACTCATACAAGTACTGCAGGTTCGTTGTAGAAAAGGGAGATGTAAAGATGGCTGCTCTCTGATCCGTAAAGAATTCACGGAGGTGGTCTTATGGCTATAGGAATGGTGGAAATGCAGGGGAGTATCCCCAGGGTACAGGATTTTCAGACTCAGCAGCAGTTTGAGAATGACAAGGGTGCCATTTACCAGTCTCAGCAGCATGTTGAAGGTGAAAAGCAGATAGAGCAGAACAGCACGAATGTGCATGAGAAGGAAGATGCGAATGCAGAAACCGAGGCTGACGGAAAGCAACGGGGCGGTTATGCAGGGGACGGCGGAAAGCGCAGACGGGAAAACGAAAAAGAAGCGATACCCCGTGACAGAGTGGTAGTTAAGGGACGGGGAAGCTTTGATATAAAGATTTAGCAAACCGGTTCAGAGAGGGCACAGACGTGCGTTCTCTTCGTGGAGGTAAAAATGACAGCGTTTGAAATAGTGCTGCTGACGTTAGGCGTTATTGCTTTCGTCATCAGCTTCTTTATTCCGGAGGGTAAAGGAAAAGAAGCAAGCTTAGATGAAGAAAAACTGCAGGAGATTATAGATGAAAAGGTAAATGTCGCAAAGCGGCGCATCGATGATCTTACCGAGGAAAATGTGAACTATTCCATGGAAAAATCGGAAAGAGCCCTGGAAAAGATCACAAATGAGAAGATACTTGCTGTGGGAGATTATTCGGATACGATAATGAATGATCTGAATAAAACCCATCAGGAAGTAGTTTTTCTGTCTGACATGCTGGATAAGAATAAGGGTGATCTGACGAAGCTGTTGCTGGAAACGGACAAAATATCCAAGGAAGCATCCAAGGCGGCAAATGATGCATATAACTTAGCTGCAAATGCGGAGAAGCTTTCCGAAAATGCCATGGAGACGGCAAAGAAGGCAGAAACCCAGGCTATGGTTGCCGAGGATAAGATGCTTGAGGCAAGGCGTATGCTTATCGAAGGCGAGCCGGACAGGGCAGGAGCGGAAGCTTCTGCGGGAGAAAGTGTTTCAGCAGATATTGAGGTTGCAGACGAAATGCAGACGTCAGAGGCTAAAGAGGCTGAAGGTGAGCTGTTAAACGAAACGGCTGATGAGTCCGGCGAAAACATTGTGTCCAGGGCCAGGAAGGCATCGGCAAGGAAAACCGCAAGACGTGTCACCAGAAGAAAAAAAGCGGTTCCCGAGCCTGATGACAATGCAGATACCGTGGATAGTCAGGATGTATCTGCCGAAAATGAAAACGGCTCTTTATCTGAAGAGGATGATGATATTATTGACAATGCCCAGATGACGCTTCTTGATATGGGAGACCTGACGGAAGAAAGGGATATGTCGGAATTCAAGGCTGAGCTGGAAAAGGAGGCTGCAGCAGACCGTCAGCGTGCGGGCAGAAGGGCTGCAAGAAAGACCAGGAAGAGTTCAGGCGATGAGAGGATCAGTCTCAGATTCAATGATTCGGAGGATATGCCTGAGAACAATAACGAACGTATTCTTGCAATGCATAAAATGGGCAGATCGAATGTGGCAATCGCGAAGGATTTAGGACTGGGGATCGGTGAGGTCAAGCTGGTGATAGATCTTTATGAGAGCATGCTGTGACCGGGGTATTATTGAATGAAGCTTAGATATTATGTAAGAGGATTGGGAATAGGAATGGCAGTGACTGCACTGGTACTGCATTTTTCGGGAGCATCGGCAGCACCTATGTCCGATGCTGAGATAATGCAGCGTGCCGAAGAGCTGGGGATGGTGAAAAGTGTCACCCTTTCGGAGCTGGGGCAGGGTTCATCAGGTACAGAGGACGACGGTCGGAACAGCGGAAGCGTGTCAGAGGGAAGTATTTCGGATGATACATCTGTTAGCAGCGGAAGTATAAGCGGCAATGAATCTGTAAGTGAAGACAGTGTAAGTGATGACGGGGCTGAAGCCACTCCTACAGAGGTTGCTACGCCTACGGAAAAGGCTACAGCAACCCCTGAGCCTACTGCAACGCATCATCCCACAGCAACAACAAATCCTACAGCTACCGCGACTCCTACGCCTACGGTTAAACCTACGGCAACTGCGACACCTACGGCAACACCGACGCCTACGCCCACCAGCAAGCCCACGGCTACGCCCACACCTACGGCTACACCCACCAGCAAGCCCACGGCAACACCTACCGCGACAGCAACACCTACGGCTAAGCCTACGGCAACACCGACACCTACTGCGATTCCTACGACTAAGCCCACGCCTACACCTACGCCTGCCGGCAGCAGTACTAGCGACGGCTCGGTTATCGTGAATATCACCTCAGGAGAAGATTCTTATCAGGTTGCCAAAGCTCTGATGTCCCTGGGGGCTGTGGAATCAGCTGCAGAGTTTGATGAGTATCTGTGCGCTAACAATTATGACAAACATATCCGTGCAGGCAGACATACTATTCCAAAGGGTGCTGATTACAAGACTATTGCAGAGATAATAACCAGCGCAGGTGAATAGAGGAAACACTAAATGAAAAGGCTCGCATGTTTATGCGGGCCTTTAATTATTTTATGTTCGTTTTTTATCTTATGCCAGTGCTGCCGTTATTATGGCCATTGAATATACCTCTATTGCGTTGCATCCTCTGGACAGGTCGTTGATAGGTGAGTTGAGTCCTAAAAGGATAGGCCCATATGCATCAAAGCGGCCCAGGCGCTGAGCTATCTTATAGCCGATATTTCCGGCGTTGATATCAGGGAAAATAAAGGTGTTGGCCTGACCTGCAACTTCTGAGGTGGGGAATTTCTTCTGTGCAACCCTGGATGAAACAGCTGCATCGAACTGCATTTCGCCATCAATAGGAATATTAGGATTGCGCTGTTTGGTCTTTCTTGCGGCATTTCTCATTTTGTCTACATCTTCGCCCTTTCCGGAACCGTCGGTGGAGTAGGAGAGGAATGCAACCTTGGGATCCACACCGAAGAGCTGAGCACATTTTATGGTCTCTTCTGCAATTTCTACCAGCTCATCCTCGGTTGGCTTTATATTGATTGCACAGTCACCCATGGCCAGGACTTCATTGCTTCCGGTAGCTCCGGGACGGACAAGGATAAAACAGGATGATACTATTTTATTGCCGGGCTTTGTCTTGATCAGCTGGAGGGCGGGACGGACAGTGTCTGCCGTAGAATAGGTGGCACCGCCCAGCAGGGCATCCGCATAGCCCATCTTTACCAGCATGGTTCCGAAATAGTTGGATTTACGGAGCAGTTCTCTTGCCTGCTCGGGTGTAACGCCTTTGGTTTTGCGTAATTCCACAAATGCGGCTACCATCTCGTCTATATCTTCATAATTGTCTGGATCTATTATCTTGGCTCCCCTTATATTGAAGCCTGCGTCCTCGGCACTTTTATATATTTCCTCGGGATTTCCTACCAGGACCGGTTTTAAGAAGCTGCTGGCAAGGAGTCTTGATGATGCTTCCAGGATACGGGAATCGCATCCTTCTGTGAAAACGATCATTTTGGGATCTTTTTTCAGTTTTTCGATCATTGCACCGAAACCGAAGTCTGTCATTTTGTAACCTCCACTCATTTATCTTTTGTGTGCTATCAGATATCTGATATAATCAATACGCAAAACGTTATCAACATTTGCTATAATATTTTAACACATATAGAGGTTTTATTCATATTTTTCTATGTAAGACCGTTATAAAAGACAAATCGGACAACGACAGGTTTTACAGAGGTTGCTGCCATTAACAGCAGCAGGGAGGAAGATTAACACAGTATGAAATGTATCAGGTGCGGTGCTGAATTAAGATATGATCCCGGAAGGCAGATGCTTGTCTGTGACCACTGTGAGGCAGAGTTTGACTCAGCATCATATGTGAAGGAAAGGGAGAATGAAGGAACCGCTGAGGAATATTCTAAGGTGCTTGACGGTGAGACAGTCACTTCTGCTTTGTATGCCGATTCCGAAGGAAATGCCACTGAGGAATTAAGGGTTGAGAATGACGGCGGCATAATGAGCGATGTGACAGACGACTCTATGAATGTCATAGAGTATGTATGTCCGAACTGCGGCGGAACACTTTATTCCGTTGAAGAGGCGGCAAATGGCTTCTGCAGTTTCTGCGGTTCCCAGATGATGCTTGAAACGAGGTTTTCAAGGATGAGGAAGCCGGAGGGAGTTATCCCTTTTATGCAGACCAAAGAAGACTGCAAGGCCAGGTTTGGCAGCTTTATAAAGAAATCAGTATTTGCGCCTAAGGAATTCAAGGATCCTGCAGCTCTTGAGAAATTCCGCGGCATTTATATGCCGTACCATGTATTCGATACCGAGTTCAACGGTATCGGGAAGGTGATGGGGGAAAAGCAGTACAGGCGGGGGGACTATATCGTAACGGATACACATATTTGTTCTGCAAAGGTGGAAGCGTACTACAAGGGACTGTCCTACGATGCCCAGGCAGCTTTTGACGACCATATCAGCGAGCATATCGCACCCTTCGACATACACAGGGTTGAGCCCTTTAACGAAAACTATCTGGCAGGTTTTTACGCAGACCGTGCAGATGTGCCGGCACGGCTTTACCGTGATGATGCGGAGAGCTTTGCTTATGACCAGATCAGGAAGAAGATTGAAAGCGGTTTTAAGGGCATAGTGTTCAGGCGGAACGAAGATAAGGAGCTTCTGCCTGTAGATGTCACAAAAGAATATAATGTATTTTTCCCGGTATGGTTCCTTTCATACCGCAAGAAGGACAGGGTGGCATACGCTGTCGTAAACGGCCAGACAGGAAAGCTTTACTGTGACCTGCCCATAGACCTGACAAAATTTATCGTGAGCACGCTTCTTATGACAGTGCTGATATATCTGGTACTGCTGTTTGTTATGCCTGTGCTGCAGCCGGGAGAACTTATGAATGTGATACAGATACTTGCCGCAGTTTCAGGTGTTATACTGGAACGGAGTGCAAACCGGCTTGCAAAAAGGGAAATGCGTGTTGATGACCAGGGGTATTTTTACAAATACCTGCGGTATGACCCTGATGCCCTTGACCTGCTTGCAAAAAGCAGCAAATTCGGAAAAAAGAAGTTCTCAATCAGAAGGTTTTTTATGAAATCAGAGGTGGTATACACACTGTGGGTACTGTTTACATTAGTGTTTATGTGTCCGTCGCTTATGGTGCTGCTTCTGACGTATGTGCTGGGATCGACATCGATATCACTGAATATCAGCATCGCACTTAATGTGGTGGTGACAGCCATAGCCATAAGGATTTTTGTAAGTTACTGGAAAGTCCATGAAAAGAAGATGCTTTTTGCAGGAAGCGTGCTTATGATAGTAGGGTGTACCATTGCGACGCTTTTATCACTCATAAATCCGATAAATGACCTGCCGTATTATATAGTGGCGGCGGTGATGGGGGTTTCGGTTGTTTTTTCACAGCTCGCAATACTTGATGTCTATAATAAGACTACCACAAGGCCTCTGCCTCAGCTCAACAGAATGGGGGGTGATGACAGTGCGGTTTAAGAAATCTCCGGTTGTTATACTGACTCTAATGATGCTTATCTGTCTGAGTCTGCCACTTAATGCTCTGGCCCTGGATCATTATATCGATCCTGCAATCTATTATTATGAGAATCCGGATACAGGGTATATTGCTGCCATTCAGGATATGGCCTGGATTTTTTCAGAGGATCAGAAAAAAGAGATTATAGAAGAAATTGCACCTGTCACCGAATATGGAAATGCTTTTTTATTTACAACAGATGAGTCTGTATTGGCTACAGATGATTTTGCCCTGCAGGCGTATAATGCTGCGTTTGGACATGATTCCGGAGTGATGATCATAGAGGACGTGAGCGGTCGGGCACTTCGTATGCGGACTTTCGGAGAAATCGGGAAGGCTGTGAAATCATCAGAAATCAGTATCATTGTAAATGATGTATCAAAATATGCTGAAGACGGCGATTTTGAGCAGTGTGCTGTAAAGGCTTTTTCGGAAGTCGATACAGTAATGGGTGGCGGAAAGATAGGTGAGATATTAAGCGGCAGCGGTATTGGACGCCCGCTTAAGTTCATAGGCTGTTTTTTCATAGCATTCATACTTTCGTTTTTCATAAATTTCATGATCGTAAGGATGCATACCAGAAAAAAGGATGTTGCCGCGGAGGAGATAATCATGGGCCTGTATTCAAAGTGCCGTGCGGAAGACTATCGTGACGAGGTGATCGCATCCCAGTCCGTTTACGCCCCCTTATCAAACAAAAAAAGCAGGGATAGCGGAGGATCATTTGGACGCAAGAGCCTCTGGTAATGAATTGATTCAGAACAACTTACAAATGAATGATCAATAGGCCGGAAATACGGCAGAAAGGATAATTAAAGATGGAAAAGAAAATTACAAAGGATATGCTTATACCGGATGTGCTGGCAGTGAATCCGTATATCTCCAATATACTCATGGGACAGGGCATGCACTGCATTTCCTGTTTCGCGGCTGCCGGGGAAACTCTTGAGCAGGCCATGTATGTGCACGGTTTTTCCGCAGAGGATGTGGATGTGCTGGTGGCTGATTTAAATGACTTCGTGGAGCAGCAGGAAAAGTACGAGGCTGAAAACGAGGCAGAGGCAAAGAAGGCCGCAGGTCAGGAGTAAAGCTTCGCAACGCCATAAAAAGCGGCAGAAAGAGGAACTATGGAGTGCTTTGAGCTGATAGCACCCTGCCATTTTGGGCTGGAGGCTGTCCTTAAAAAAGAGATAACGGACCTGGGCTATGATGTGAGTTGTGTTGAAGACGGAAGAGTTACTTTCGTCGGGGATAATGAGGCCATAGCAAGGATTAATATCTGGTCCCGTACGGCAGAACGGGTTCTAGTTAAGCTTGGAAGTTTTCATGCAGAATCCTTTGAAGAACTGTTCCAGGGGACAAAGGCACTTCCGCTTGAAAAGTGGATACCTGCAGAAGGTAAATTCTGGGTAGCGAAGGCAGCAAGCGTAAAGAGCAAACTTTTTTCACCATCAGATATACAGTCCATTATGAAAAAAGCAATGGTGGATCGGCTGGGGCAGGTATATCACATAGAGTGGTTTAAGGAAGATGGTGCTGACTATCCCATAAGGGTATTCATAAAAAAAGACGAGGTAACTGTCGGGCTGGATACCACAGGGGAGTCCCTGCATAAGAGGGGATACAGGAAGCTGACCGCCAAGGCCCCCATTGCGGAAAACCTTGCAGCGGCCCTGCTTATGCTTACCCCCTGGAGAGCGGACCGGATCCTGGTGGATCCTTTTTGCGGCAGCGGTACCTTTCCTATAGAAGCAGCCCTTATGGCAGCAAATGTGGCTCCGGGGTATAGACGAAGCTTTACGGCTGAAAAGTGGCTGAATGTCATGCCAACTGAAACCTGGGCAGATGCCAGGGAAGAGGCTGAGGATGAGATAGATAAGGACATAAAGACGGATATACAGGGCTATGACATTGATCCGAAGATGTCTGAAATTGCCAGGGCAAATGCAAAGCTTGCAGGTGTTGAAAATCTGATACATTTTCAGACAAGGCCGGTTTCGGAGCTTTCCCATCCGAAAAAGTACGGCTTTATAATAACGAACCCTCCCTATGGTGAGAGGCTGGAAGAAAAAAGCGAACTGCCTGAGTTATATAAGGTTCTGGGAGAGAGATACCGCGCACTGGATTCCTGGTCCATGTACCTCATTACATCCTATGAGGATGTGCAGAAGTATATCGGCAGGAAGGCTGATAAAAACCGGAAGATATACAACGGAATGCTGAAGACTTATTTTTACCAGTATATGGGACCGAAGCCGCCGAAACGCAGTAAAGGAGACGAAGCATAATGCGAACAATAATATTTGCTACAACAAACGAGGGAAAGTTGTCCGAGATAAGCCGCATCATGGAAGGGCTTGATATAGAGCTTCTTACCATGAAACAGATTGGTTTTACTGAAGATATAGATGAAAATGGACTTACTTTCGAGGATAATGCGGCAATAAAGGCCAGGGCAGTGGCCGATTTCATTAAGACAGAAAAGCCGGAATATGCTGATTCGATAGTCATGGCAGATGATTCCGGACTTGAGATCGATGCCATGGGGAAGATGCCGGGAGTCCAGTCCCACAGATGGCTTGGTGACCGTACCTATGAACAGGCAATGACAGATATAATCAATGAGCTGGAGGAAAAGCCTGAGGCGGAAAGGACTGCAAGATTTGTATGTTCTGTATCTGCCTGCGGAGATGCGGCAAAGGGCATACTTACGGATGAGGAGACTGAAAAATATAAAGGCGCTGCAGTTGTAAGGGAGACTGTTGAAGGCATGGTGGCTCATGAGTTAAAGGGGGAGAACGGCTTCGGCTATGACCCGTTCTTTTATGTTCCTGAGTACGGCTGCACAACGGCAGAAATGTCTCCTGATCAGAAAAACGAGATAAGCCACAGGGGAAAGGCCATCAGGGCAATGCGCGACAGACTGGTGAGTGCAGGTGTCATTGGATTTAAGCAGGGGTAAAGATGAAGATCCTTGTAGTAAGCGATACCCATAATGATCCCCGCAATTTCTATATTGCGCTTGAGCGGGAGAGCCCGGTGGACATGGTCATACACTGCGGAGATATTTGCGGGTATGATGCGGAATTTGCGGATTCATGCAAGTGTCCGTTTTATGCGGTAATGGGGAACATGGACTTAGGTTCTTCGCTTCCTCATGAGCTTGTAATAGAGATACCCGGACACAGGATATATGTTACCCACGGGCACAGACAGTATGTCGGCTGTGATACTACGGGGGTTGTGGATGCGGCAAAGGCTCAGAAGGCTGATATAGCATTGTACGGGCATACACATATACCGGAGCTGAGCGATGAAAGGAACATGACAGTCATCTGTCCCGGAAGCCTCTCATATCCGAGGCAGAAGGGAAAACGGGCAAGCTACGCTGTCCTGACATTTGATAAAAAAGGAAAGACAGACTGTGTGATAAAGTACATATGAAAGTGACGGGCAGCTGTTTATGACAGCCCGGGCAGAAAGGGGTAAAAATGGGAAAGGAAAAATTAACAAAGGAATTTGAAAGGGTGGTTTTCAACTGGTACCTGGAAGGGGATGAGGCATCCCTCGATCCCGTGTTCAATAGTCTGAGGGAAGGCCTGGCAAACGAGATGGAAGTCCTGGTTCCTTTTGCTGTGCCTGACGACCGGGAACTGAAGCAGGCAGAAGAAGATGTTTATATCCTGGAGCCGGGGACGAATGTCAACTTTATGCATATTGATGAAGGAGACCGCTTTGTGGTTCCTGTATTTACCTCCGTGGCCGAAATGCGGAAGGGGGAGACCATAGCCGTTACCCCAATACAGCTTGCGGTGCTGCTGGATATTTTTCAGGACAGGGAGGACTGCAACGGAATTGTAATAAATCCCTGGGGAAAAAATTTTCTTTTGTCAAAAAAAATACAGGGCATGCTTGAGGAACACATGCCTCAGTCAAGGATCCAGGTTCTGCAGAACGGGGTGCTGAATGCCCATGTGTCTGCTATAGTAAATGCGGCCAATACAAGCCTTCTGGGTGGCGGCGGCGTGGATGGTGCCATACACAGGGCTGCCGGCAAAGCACTGCTGGAAGAGTGCAAGACACTGGGGGGCTGTGAAACCGGGGACGCAAAAATAACAGGTGCATATGAGATAAAAAACGCGGATTACATCATACATACCGTAGGTCCTGTCTACAGCGGAAAAGATGAGGATGCAAAGCAGCTGGCATCGTGTTATTTCAAGTCCCTTGACCTGGCTTTGGCAAACGGCTGTAAGAGTATCGCTTTCCCCGGAATATCTACCGGAGTGTACGGCTATCCTCTTGATGAGGCAGCAGTAGTGTCACTGGAAGCTATCGCAGCCTGGCTGTCATCCCATCCGGATGTTGTGATGAACATTTATCTCTGCTGTTTCAAAAAAGATGAATATGAGGCGTATATGAGAGCTATGTCGGCAGAAGAATAGGAATTTAAAAAAAAACAGTTGTTAGCAAAAAAAAATTCTTATAAAATTGTGAGAAAGCAAATTTTTGCTGAAAAGCATTTTAAGGAGGAAAGAAATGTTTAAGATCCTGGAAAAAGAGTGGCTGAATGTTAACACATTCAAGATGGTTGTGGACGCACCTATGGTGGCACGTTCATGTGAGCCGGGACAGTTTGTCATCGTCCGTGATACTGAGGACGGAGAACGTATCCCGCTTACTATCTGCGACTATGACAGAGAGAAGCAGACTGTTACCATCGTAGTACAGACCATCGGCGGAAGTACACTGGAGATGTCAAAAAAGGAAGCAGGAGAATTTCTTGCTGATTTCGTAGGTCCTTTAGGCCACCCCAGCGATCTGGTTACCGATGATATAGAAGAAGTAAAGAAAAAGAAGATAGTATTTGTAGCAGGCGGTTTGGGAACAGCACCTGTTTACTGTCAGGTAAAATGGCTTCATGAGCACGGCATTACAGCAGATGTTATTGTTGGTGCAAAGACAAAGGATATCGTGATCCTTGAAGACGAGATGAAGGCTGTGGGAAATCTTTACATAACCACAGATGACGGCTCTTACGGACGTACCGGAATGGTTACCAAGTGCCTTGAGGATCTTGTAAAGAACGAAGGCAAGGAGTATGACCACTGCGTATGTATAGGTCCCATGATAATGATGAAATTCTTAAGCCAGCTTACCGCTGAGCTTGGCATACATACCATGGTTTCCATGAATCCAATTATGGTAGACGGAACCGGTATGTGCGGCGCTTGCCGTGTGAGTGTTGACGGTGAGACAAAGTTTGCCTGTGTTGACGGACCGGAATTTGATGCCACAAAGGTTGATTTCAATGAGGCAATGCGCAGGCTGGGTCTTTATAAGCCCGAAGAAATGGCAGCATATGAAAAAGTTAAGGCTCAGTCCTAATGTTTAATGGATCGATAGTTGTGGAGGTATAAAAATGGAAGTAGATATGATGAAAAAAGTGCCTGTCCGTGAACAGGCTCCCGAAGTCAGGGCAAAGAACTTCGAAGAGGTTTGTGAAGGCTATAACAAAGAAGAAGCCATGGCAGAAGCAACCAGGTGTCTTAACTGTAAGAATCCCCAGTGCGTACAGGGCTGCCCCGTGTCCATTGATATTCCGGGATTTGTTCAGGCTCTTAAGGAAGGTAATATAGAGGATGCATATCAGGTTATCAGCCTTTCCAGTGCACTTCCTGCAGTCTGCGGACGTGTATGTCCCCAGGAGAAGCAGTGCGAAGGAAAATGTATCCGCGGCATAAAGGGCGAGTCCCTTTCAATCGGCAAGATGGAGAGATTCGTTGCAGACTGGGCAAGGGAAAACAATATCAAACCCAAGGCAGCAGAATCCAAGAAGGGTAAGAAAGTGGCTGTTATAGGTTCCGGCCCTTCCGGACTTACCGCTGCAGGCGACCTGGCTAAGCTTGGTTATGATGTGACTATATATGAGGCGCTTCACAAGGCAGGCGGCGTGCTGGTTTACGGTATCCCCGAGTTCCGTCTTCCTAAGGAAAAGGTAGTAGAGAAGGAAATTGAGAATATCAAGGGTCTTGGCGTTGATATAGAGACTGACGTTATTGTCGGAAAGTCCATCACCATTGACGAGCTTCTGAATGAGATGGGCTTTGATGCCGTATATATCGGATCCGGCGCAGGTCTGCCTAAGTTCATGGGTATTCCCGGTGAAAACTTAAACGGCGTATTCTCCGCAAACGAGTATCTTACCAGAAGCAATCTCATGAAGGCTTATGAGGAAGGTTCAAAGACACCTATCATGAAGAGCAAGAAGGTTGCTGTTGTGGGCGGCGGAAATGTGGCTATGGATGCTGCGCGTACAGCACTTCGTTTGGGAGCTGAAGTACATGTGGTATACCGCAGAGGTGAGTCCGAGCTCCCCGCAAGAGCAGAGGAAGTACACCACGCAAAGGAAGAGGGCATACAGTTTGACCTCTTAAGGAATCCTGTTGAGATACTCGGTGACGACAAGGGCTGGGTAAACGGCATAAAGTGCATCAAAATGGAACTTGGCGAGCCGGATGCATCAGGCAGAAGAAAGCCTGTTGAGGTACCCGGAAGCGAGTTCGTAATAGATGTTGATACGGTTATCATGGCTCTCGGTACATCGCCTAATCCGCTTATCTCATCCACTACAAAGGGACTGGATGTAAATCCCAGGAAGTGCATAGTTGCGGACGATAATGGAAAGACCAGCCGCGACGCAGTATATGCCGGCGGCGATGCCGTTACCGGTGCTGCGACCGTTATATTGGCTATGGGAGCCGGAAAAACGGCGGCTAAAGCAATCGATGAGTTCCTTTCAAAATAAGTGATATGATTTAAAAGCCTTGAAATCATCTGATTTCAGGGCTTTTTTCAAGAGATGCACAGGAAAAAAGTTCGTGCGTGATAATAAAAAAAATGTGCACTATCACAAATTTTTGGTTGTGCTGAAAAAAACTTTCTGATATAACTGTTTATGGTGTTAAATAAGCTGCGGCAGAAGCAGCATTTAAAATAAAACACATACAGCAAAGACAAGGAGGAATCAAAATGTCTTACGTAGACGAGGTACTTGAAAAAGTAAAGAAGAGAGACGCAGATCAGCCTGAGTTCATCCAGGCAGTAACAGAGGTGCTTGAGTCCTTAAAGCCCGTTATCGAGCAGGATGAGGAGAAGTACCGCAAGCTTGCTATTCTTGAGAGGATCACAGAGCCTGACCGTCAGATCATGTTCAGGGTTCCCTGGGTAGATGACAACGGCAATGTTCAGGTTTACAGAGGTTTCCGTGTACAGTTCAACAATGCTATCGGACCTTACAAGGGAGGTTTAAGACTTCATCCTTCAGTATACCTTGGTATCATCAAGTTCCTCGGCTTCGAGCAGATATTCAAG
>JAILDD010000109.1 GCA_024689605.1 Lachnospiraceae bacterium | reverse complement strand
ATGCGTTGCGTACGTTTCTATATTTACCGCAAAGGCCGTGGTGCTGCCTCCCAGTCCCGCGGGACCTATTCCGCTTTCGTTTATCATTTCCAGGATCTCAGCCTCAAGAGCAGTGATACGCTCATCTGCTGCCGGCTCCTCAAGCGATCTGGTTAACGCTTTCTTGGCAAGAATGGCACATTTTTCAAAAGTTCCGCCTATGCCCACACCCACTACCATGGGGGGACATGCGTTGGGTCCCGCATCCTTAACAGCCGTAACTACAGCATTCTTTATGCCTTCCACACCATCAGCGGGCTTAAGCATAAACACACGGCTCATATTTTCGCTGCCGAATCCCTTCGGCGCCAGAGTCAGCTTTATTTTGTCACCGGGCACCATGAAATAATGGATAACCGCCGGGGTATTGTCGCCGGTATTTACCCTGTCGATGGGATCACGGACTACGGATTTTCTGAGATAACCTTCCGTATAGCCCTGACGGACGCCCTCGTTTACGGCATCCTCTATCCAGCCGTCCGTCACATGCACATCCTGGCCTATTTCCGCAAAGATCACGGCCATGCCGGTATCCTGGCATATGGGAATTTCATCTGCACCGGCTATTAAAAGGTTTTCCTTGAGCTGTCCCAGGATCTGCCTTCCTAAAGGAGACTCCTCCTTATCTGCCGCATTATTCAGTGCACGCTTCATATCCGGCGCCAGGGTATAGTTAGCCTCCGTGCACATTTCCTTTATTGCTGATGTGATATCCGCTGCTTTGATCTCTCTCATTTTTCTGATTCCTTATCAGTTTACTATGGGCTTATTGCAATAAAATAGCCACACTCACCTGAGTATGGCTATCATCATTAACCTATTTTAAGCCTGAACCTGTCTCTCGAAGATAACAACTGTCTGCTTCTGGGTAGAACTGAAGCCTGTCATCATGAGCTTACCATGGTTTCCGATGGTTCTGTTGGTGAATCCCAGCACCTTCCAGCCGGCTGCTGCATATCTGTTAAGCAGTGTCTGGAATGAAATGAACTCTATAAGGGATCCTGCAGGCTTCTCGCTGTCAAGCTGGATCTCATCCACAACTTCAACCGCATACTCATATCTCTTACCTGATACATCCTGAAGCTTATCATTAACTTTGATAAGGTTGTCCAGAAGGCAGACATTGAGGAGCTTCTCCATATCCTCAGGAGCAACATCCTGAAGCAGATCCTCAACCATGCGGCGCTTAACACGCACGCGCACCGTGTCTGAACCGTTGGAGCTCTGAAGGATATGCTGCTTAGCCTGCTCCATATTCTGCGGAGTCTTGGCATAGCCCTTGTCATCCAGATAGTCCATAGCCATTTTCTGGATGTTCTCATCGGTTTTATCCAGACCGGTATCTACGATCTCCTCGATATCATTGACATTGCTTGTAGCTATCGAGTTACTCTTTTTGATCATGTCATACATGACCTGATTTACTTCTACCATTTCAACAACCCCATCTCTTTTGCATTTTTATAGTCCCCCGCGCTCATCACGCTTGATATAAATGATACCATAGCCCTAGGGTATTTTCAAGGCATAATCCGTAAGGGACAGAACCATTTACGGGCACAGATATTACCGAAAAAACCCCGAAAACCATAAAAACATTACGTTTTTTCACGGTACTGCTAGTTCAAATTTATTCAGTATGGTCTTTTACAATACCCTCTGCATCCGGCTCTTCGCTTACTATCCTTATATTTGTAAGGGCGACCCGGTCACCGCTTTTTACTTTTTTTATTTGGTGCAGCTGCAACCAGTTCCCTGAACTCCCAGCTGTTCATGAAATTGGCAAGACCATAAAGCTTATCAAAAGAGTCCTTTGAATCTATCAGGTCCCGGTGAAACAGCTCAAGCACCTCTGAATCCTTATGCTTTACCTTTTCAAACTCCGCCAGACATGTATAATAGTAGAAATTCAGTATCCGCCTGTTGTTCCTTACCCAATGGAACACCGGACACATATTGATAAATATCATTATCGCTAAACGCATTTTGAAAAATTTGGAAGGAACATATCTTTTTCTCATAGCTTCCTCCTTTTTATGGGCGGCCTCCGGTTCTTATGCCACATTTTACCATAACTTGAGACTCTGTTGGATTTTTCCCAAAACAATCTATCATAAGTGGATCTTGAAGATATCCGAACATATTTTTTCCAGCGGTTTCTTGTATATGATATAGCTGTTGATCACAGGGGTGTTGAAATCAACGAGGGGAACCTGCCTCAGCTGTTTGCCTTTAATGTACGGTTCTGCCATATCCTTTGGAAGAAAGGTATAGTTGTCCTGGTGCAACAGGTAGGGGACAATCTTCATGCAGTCGTCAATTTCCAGTTCGAACTGATGGTACTTCGGAAAAAGCTTCCTGATATACTGGCCCACATCCTGCAGGGCAAAATTACACATCAGATATTTTTCTTCCAGAAGTTTTTCAACCGTGATCCCCTTCCGGTATTTTGTATTTTCAATATCAGTGACCAGTACAAGGGTATCCTGCTTATAAAGTTCACAGTGCAAAGAGTTTTTATGAAGCGGCAGATAGGTGAATACCACATCCAGCATATCATCCTGTATCTGTTCCAGAAGATGCTCCGTCAGTCCGATGGAAATCTTCAGATAATCTTTAGGATGCTTTTTTCTGTGCTTTAAGATCAGCTCCGCCAGATGACCTTCGTATATGGAGTCTGCGCATCCTATACGAAGATAATGATCGTATTTCTGAACGGAAGAAATCTCCGCAAGGGATGTTTCCGTCAGTTCGATAACTTTTTCTGCATACCTCCTGAACTGTTCCCCCTCCGGTGTGAGCTCCACCATACGGTTTGTCCTGTGGAACAGCTGAAAGCCCAGCTCTCTTTCCAGCTCGTTGATCCTGTTTGTGATGGTGGACTGGGCCACGAAAAGCTGGTTGGCGGCCCGGGTGTAGTTCTTTGTGTTTGCAAGGACTATAAAAGTTTTCAGGGAATCGATATCCATGGTAAAAAAACTCCTTTGAAATTTTTAAATCCCCCACACCGATAGCTCACCTGACGGTGGGGCCGTTCACCAAGCAGTTCTTACGGAAATGCCCGAGTATGTGCAATTCGTACGGGACCGTTCACACGCTACATCCATGTAGCGTTGTTCACTCGCCCCGCCCTCCATAGCGGGGCGTCCCTATGATATACAAGCATTTCCGAGAACTGCTAAGGCTCACTTTACACCGTCAGGCGAGTCTATACGGTGTGGGGAGTTATTAGTTAACATTTCAGTATTATTCGATAATCGAATAATTGCTATTTGATATATTCATTTTACAAATAATAACATGTATGTTAAAAATTGTATAGCAAAGGCAACTACTCGAACAGTCCTAAGCACTAGCTACTGAGGGCGTACTAAAGAGTATATAGAACAGTTACTGACAAACGACAGAATCCGTCGAAATTATGTTGAATACCTCGGAGGTAATACAATGCGCGATATCAGATTAAGCGGCAAAACATTCAAACTGGAACAGGATCCATATATCTATCAGCTGCAGGATATTGCCAATCCGGAACTCTTTCGCGAGATGTTCCCCTATACAGAAACTCCTAAGATC
>JAILDD010000072.1 GCA_024689605.1 Lachnospiraceae bacterium | reverse complement strand
AGAAAGGAACTCCCATCGGATATCCATGCCCCTTTGCAAAAAGGATGAAGGAGATCATCGAAAAAGACCTTGGAGATAAAGTCCGATTTCTGGACTATACGCACTGACATATCCGAATATATGACCGTCCCGGTGAGCAGTAATATGCCCGCCGGGGCTTTTTTACTTGGCGGTGACATGGTATAATGCAACAGCCTTGAAGCTTATGAAAAAGCGAATAAAGATAAAATAGAACTCCTACAGCGCACACTGTAGGAGTCTTTTATATGGAAGGTTAGAGAGGGCTAAATTTTTTGCAGTCCACATGGGCTGCTTTTTTGTGCCGAAATTAAATATCAGATGATTATGCCTTATAAACCTGTTCTCCATCTATGAAGGTGGCAAGACACTTTGACTTTTCAACCTCAGCCAGATCATCCTTTAGAAAATCCTTGTCAAATACCGTTATATTGGCGAGTTTACCGATCTCAAGAGAACCCATCCGATCCTCCTCATGCCAGCTGTATGCCACACTGCTGGTAATCGCCTTCAAGGCTTCCATCCTGCTGATGTTCTGATCTTCATGCCTGCACATTTCTTTGCCGTTGGAGGGAAGGTATCCGATTGTTCCAAGGCAGATCGTCCACGGAGCACAGAGGGCGGTAGAAGCAGGGTAGTCGGTGTGAGAAACCACCACAGCTCCCTGATCCAGAAAATCCTTTACGGGAAATCCGGCATCCGCCTTTTCCTGTCCTACATGGTCGACCATTAGCTGATATAATGTATAGGATTTTTCTACCCACATAAGTCCGACGACGGCAACGATGTTATACTCGGCTATCCTCTTAATATCCTCTGGCTTCACCGCCTGCAGATGGGCGAGGGCATTTCTCATGTCAAAGATTCCGGTCTCTTCCTCGGCCTCGGCAATGGCATCAACCCAGGCCCTGACAGCCGCATCACCAATGGTATGGACATGTACGTTCATATTATGCTTTGCAGCGGCCTTCACCAGCCGGACCATTTTTTCATGGTCATTGAATCTGGACACACCAAAGTATCCGGGCTGATCCACATACTCATCCAGCATCCAGGCAGTACGTCCCTCTACAACACCGTCACAAAATACCTTGGCGCCAGTGAGTTTATAATGCTTGCTATTATGCGCTTCGGCCTCCTGGGCGATTTTATCCATGTCCTCTTCCGGCGTATCTGTATTATCATTGATCAAACTGCTGGCAATGGTATACTGAAGGAGCTTTCCTTCCTTTTCCAGTGCATAGTATGCAAGAGGCTCTATCTCATTTGTAACCTGAACACCGGCATTATAGACACCGGTAAATCCCCTGGAAAGAGAATAGTTCTGCCAATATAACAATGCCTCCTTGAATTCATCCACCGTATACTTGTTTACGGCACGGATATAGAATACGGGGCCCTCTAATATAAAACCGGTGGGATCCCCTTTTTCATCGACCCTGACACAGTCGGATCCCCATTTCTCCACCGCTTTCTTATCAATGCCAAACTTCTCCATCGCCTTTGTATTGAGCCACATGGAGTGAGCGGCATTTTCCGTCAACATCATCACCTTATCAGGGCAAATTGCATCCAGCATGCTGTAGTGAGGCAGTACGCCATGCACCTCAAAGCCCATGCCCTGATACATCTTTTTCTCGGGATGGGCTTCCATATACACCTTCATCTTCTCAACGCACTGCTCCAGACTGGCATTCGGGTCCAGATTTTCCATCAGGCAATTTTTCCAGCCGGTTCCGCCTGGATGGGAGTGTGCTTCCAGAAAACCCGGATAAACGCTGTTGGTTCCATAATCACAAATCTTCGTATTCTCATTACAGAGCTTCCTGGCGACTTCTGCTGCACCAACATACAGGATCTTATCGCCCTTGACAGCAACAGCCTCTGCATGAGGTTTGTGTTCATCCATGGTTATAACATTTCCCAGTATCAATAAATCCGCTTTACCCTGCATACCTTTTCCCCCCTTGTTTCAGACTTTCATAAAAACTATATCTTTGTTTGTTCAGACATGATATCTTCTAAATATTATCTCATTAAATATTATTTTATTCAAGGCGATTTTTGGAATGCTAATATTATAAAGAATGAGATAATGTGACTCTGAACGGCTCACAATATGGAAATTGTAAAAACATATTAATATGGCCTTTATTCATGCTATACTGTATATATAGATTTTCGGAAGGAGGATCAGTCGTATTAGCATTTAAAAAATTTCCTGATGATAGATCCTAACCACTATTTCCTCTCGGGATATATTAAGGACACTGTTTACAATGTTCCGGGATATCCGATCGGTTCAGGCGTTGTATATTCGTATTTGCAGGAGGTCGATAACGGGAAAGTGGTCTGGAACTGGAAGAGTATCGATTATCCGGCTTATAACTACTATAGTGCCTGATCATCGCTCCTATGATAATTCTGTCATCAGAGCTTAACTTACTGTCATTGAAGAATGATTAAGGACTGGGGTTTCTGGGTCCTTGAAAATGGTGTGTGGGATCAGACGTCTGGACAACTCAGGGAAGACATGGAGCCTTTCCCCTGCTCAATTCGGCTATAATGGGCA
>JAILDD010000238.1 GCA_024689605.1 Lachnospiraceae bacterium | reverse complement strand
TCATTATTAAACTCTTTTCCGCAAAAATACATGCTTATTGGTTTTATAGACTTTCTCCTTGATGATATCAAACCCCAGGTCGTTTGCAAAGGAAAAATCACGTTCTTTTTTCTCTTCTATTATGATAATGGTATCTGAAGTCACTGCTTTAGAGTTTACGGCAGCTGAAAGCAGGCTTGCATCAGTCCCCATCCCGTAGGGAGGATCGGCAAAGATCACATCTGCTTTCTCACGGATTCCATAACTCATAGCCGTAACGGCATCCTGTTTAAGAACAACTGAAGAATCGATAAGCTTCGTATGTTTAAGGTTTTCCTCTATGCATTTTATCGCAGAGGCATCATTTTCTATGAAATAAGCCTTCTTAGCCCCCCTGCTTAGTGCCTCTATTCCAATCTGACCGCTGCCTGCGCAAAGGTCAACAAAAACAGCCCCCGGCACATCCTGCTGAAGAACATTAAAAAGTGTTTCCTTTATCCGGTCCGTAGTCGGCCTCGTGGTCATTCCTGCCGGAGTCTTAAGCAGCAGGCTCCTTGCACTTCCCGCAATAACACGCATCTTTGCCTCTTTCTGCTGCACTTCCTGCAGCTATTTTACCTTTGAACCTTTTCCGTCCCTGTTGGCAGCCCTTATTATTCTGAGATCGATATGACGGTCATGGAATTCTACAATATTTTTTTCATCGCTGTTTCTTCCGAAATATGCCTTCTCAAGATAATCATCGCCTACAAGCTTCATCCCCCGCACACCGATGGCAGTCTTCTTCTTTTCAGGAATTTGAGTTGTGTCGATCTTTAACAGATAGCCTTTGTGGGATGCCATTGCAAGATAGGTATCATCCAGCATCTCGGATACGCCTACCAGCTCATCGTCTTCAGCAAGCTTTGTGGCTGCAACAGTGCGCTTTGCCACATTAAACTCAGCACCGTATACATATTTGATCATGCTCTGTTTGGTGACGAAAATAAAGCACTTCTGGTCTATATTCTCCTGGCTGACCATATAAATTACATCCTCGGTTTTGGAATCAAATCCGCTGACATTGTCTATAGGCTGTCCCTTATCCCTGAATTTTCCGTAGGGAAGGTCACTTACCTTTATCGTATGGAGATTTCCCTTGTCGGTAAACGCACATATCCTGCCGGTATTCTTGCACTCCAGTATATAGCTGTTCTCTGTATTTGCAGCATCGGCATTCCTCTCGTATGTAGGAATATCCACCACCCTGCAGTATCCGAAACGGTCCATTAAGAACATCATTTCCATCTCTTCAACCGGCTTCTCAACAACAACCGCTTCTTCCACATTATCAATCTCGGTCCTGCGTTCCCTTGCGAACTGTTTTTTTATGGAATCAAGCTCTTTTATCATCTCCTGGGCCATGGATTCTTTTCTGTCCAGAAGGTCCTCATATTTATAGATATTTGCCGTAGTCTCTTCATACTGCTTATTCAGGGCATCTATCTCAAGTCCGATGAGCCGGTAAAGCTTTAATTCAAGTATCGCATCCGCCTGTCTCTCAGTAAAATGCAGCATTTCTGCCATTATCTTTGACTCTTTGGCCTTGAACTTGATCCCTGTGGTCTTGCCTTCCACAAGGCAGGCTTTTGCCTGGGCCTTATCATGGGATCCCCTCAGGATTTCAATGATAAGATCGATCACATTGCAGGCTTTTATAAGTCCTTCCTGTATCTCTTTCTTTTCCCGTTCCTTTCTGAGAAGAGTCGTGTATTTCCTGCGGTTTACCTCATACTGGAATTCAACATTATACCTTATGGCATCCCGCAGTGACAATGTTTCCGGACGTCCGTCGGCGATAGCCAGCATATTCGCTCCGAAAGTATCTTCAAGCCTTGTCTTCTTATACAGAAGATTCTTGAAATTCTCCACATCTGCATCACGCTTGAGTTCAATAACTATGCGTATGCCTTCCTTGGATGACTGGTTTGATATGTCAACGATATCCGTAGTCTTCCTTGTCTCCTGGAGTGTGGCAACATCCTGCAGGAATTTTGCAATACCGCTTCCTATCATGGTATATGGAATCTCAGTGATAACAACATGGGTGTGGCCGCCTTTAGCCTTTTCTATCTCCACTTTACCGCGGATCTTAATCTTGCCGGTACCGGTCCTGTAGATCTCTGCAAGCTCATCCTTGTTGGTAATGATGCCGCCGGTAGGAAAATCCGGTCCCTTAATATACTTAAGCAGCTCTTCCGTGGTGATCTCTTCATTCTTTATGTAGGCCTTCTCAGCATCAATCACCTCAGCAAGGTTATGGGGCGGAATATTTGTAGCCATACCCACCGCTATACCTTCTGAACCATTGACCAGAAGATTTGAAAACTTTGCCGGAAGTACTGAAGGTTCCTTTTCCGTCTCATCAAAATTCGGTATAAAATCCACTACATCCTTATCAAGGTCAGCAAGAAGATTCTCCTCTGCAACTTTTGCAAGACGAGCCTCCGTATACCTCATGGCAGCTGCTCCGTCACCTTCGATGTTGCCAAAGTTGCCGTGGCCATCCACAAGTGCAAGGCCCTTCTTAAAATCCTGGCTCATTACGACCAGTGCATCATATATTGAAGAGTCTCCATGGGGGTGATATTTACCCATGGTATCACCTACGATACGGGCACTCTTCCTGTAGGGTCCGTTATGCTTTATCCCCAGCTCATGCATGTCATACAAGGTTCTGCGCTGAACCGGCTTAAGTCCGTCACGAACATCCGGCAGTGCTCTTGCAATGATTACGCTCATGGCATAGTCGATGTACGACTTCTGCATGACCTCGCTGTATTCTGTTTTAAGTATGCGTTCCTGTTCTTTCATCTACAAAATCCCTTTATTTTATCCTGTTTCCTATGAAGTTTCTCATCAATAATCCGCAGCCTTATACATCCAGCATTGCATCTTTTGCATTTTCGTGGATAAATGCCTTTCTCGGAGGTACGTCAGTTCCCATAAGCAGTTCAGTTGTATAGGATGCTATCATGGGATCCTCTATGCTGACACGCTTAAGCATACGGCGCTCAGGATCAAGGGTCGTCTCCCAGAGCTGATCCGGATCCATCTCACCAAGACCCTTATATCTCTGCAGGGTGAAATTTCCCTTATGGGTTTTACGGTATTTTGCAAGAGCAGCGTCATCATAAAGATATTCTTCCTCCCCCCTTGAAGGCATTGCCTTGTACAAAGGCGGCATAGCAATGTAAACATGCCCTTCGGATATAAGTTCCGGCATAAAACGATAGAAAAGAGTAAGCAGCAGGGTGCAGATATGGGCACCGTCCACATCGGCATCCGCCATAATTATTATCTTGTCATAACGAAGCTTCGTAATATCAAAGTCGTTGCCATATCCTTCCGAAAAACCGCAGCCGAATGCATTTATCATGGTCTTGATCTCGGCATTTGCCAAAACCTTGTCAATACTGGCTTTTTCCACATTAAGTATCTTACCTCTGATGGGCAGTATTGCCTGGTATTCCCGGTTCCTTGCAGTCTTTGCGGAGCCGCCTGCAGAATCACCCTCTACAATAAAGATTTCGCACTTGGATGCATCCCTGGAACCGCAGTTTGCCAGTTTACCATTTGAGTCAAATGAATATTTGGGCTTTGTAAGAAGGTTTGTCTTAGCCTTTTCCTCAGTCTTCCTGATCTTTGCAGACTTTTCGGCACAGGCTATGACAGATTTCAACACTTCAAGATTCCTGTCAAAATAGTGTACAGCCTCGTCCCCGGTAACCTTGCTCACAGCCTTTGCTGCATCCTGGTTATCAAGCTTAGTCTTGGTCTGACCCTCAAACCTGGGATCATGGTGCTTAATACTTACAACCGCCGTCATGCCGTTACGGACATCGGGGCCGGTGAAATTACTGTCCTTTTCCTTAAGGGTACCAAGCTGTCTTGCATAGGTATTTATTATATTGGTAAACATAGTCTTGAAACCGGTAATGTGGGTACCGCCTTCAGAGTTATAGATATTATTACAGAAGCCCAGCACCACTTCCCTGAATTCATTGACGTACTGAAAAGCCACCTCGACCTCAACGCCCTCAGCCTCACCCTTGTAGTAAACCACATCATGAATGCCTTCCTGACCTTTGTTAAGAGCCTTTACAAAGCCGATTATTCCCTCCGGCTCATGATACTCTATCTTTTCAGGCTCAGCACCACGAAGGTCCTGGAAGATTATGGTAAGGTTAGGATTCAGATACGCAGTCTCATGAAGCCTGCTCTTTACATCCTCTGCCTTAAAAACCGTCTTTTCAAAAATTGTATCGTCCGGTATGAAATTTACCTTTGTTCCGGTCTGCCTTGTATTGCCAACCTCAGGGATAAGGCCGTTTACCAGCTTGGTAATGGGCTTGCCTTTTTCATACTCATCTTCATATATATGACCGTTTCTCTTTATGGTCACCTTCATATGATTGGAAAGGGCATTTACTACGGATGAACCGACACCGTGAAGGCCTCCGCTAGTCTTGTATGCAGAATCATCAAACTTTCCGCCGGCGTGAAGGGTCGTAAAAATAACACGTTCTGCGGAAACGCCCTTTGCATGCATCTCCACCGGCATGCCTCGCCCGTTATCCTCAACCGTTGCCGAGCCGTCCTTTTCCAGGGTAACCGATATCCGGTCACAGCATCCTGCCAGGTGCTCATCCACAGAGTTATCTACTATCTCATATATAAGATGGTTCAGTCCCTTTGTACTGGTGGAACCGATATACATTCCCGGACGTTCCCTTACAGGCTCCAGTCCTTCCAGTACGACGATATTTTCCGCACCGTAATTCTGTGCATCATTATTATTTGCTGCCATAAAAACCTCCAAACAAAAATACGAATTCAAAAAAAGAATGACGTATCTGCACTTTCGGCTAGTGAATCAACATAATTATTTTATGTATACCAAAACACACAAGCCACATTATATCACAAAGCTTACGCATCCGTCATCAACATATTGTATTTTTCAGCTGAAATATTGTCTTATGAAAATAATTATAGAACAAATGTTTGTGTCATGCAAGTGTGAATTACAGATATATACTATGAAACTCGCTGTAGCTTATGTTTCCGCTTTCACGAAGTGCCGTTTCAAGAGCCTGAAGTCCTTCCTGACCATCATCTGTCATTTCCTGAAGAACCGCTTTTACCCGTCCTATCATTTCCGCATCAGTATAAATATCTGCTATCTTAAAGTATGGAAGCCCGGATTGGCGCAGTCCAAAGAAATCACCGGGTCCCCTCTGTTTCAGATCTTCTTCCGCGATCTTAAAACCATCATTGCTTTCTTTAAGGATATTGAGACGTTTCTGTGTATTCTTTGACACATCTCCTTTCGTACCAGTCATAAATACACAATAAGCCTGCTTATCTCCGCGACCCACACGTCCGCGAAGCTGATGAAGCTGGGACAGCCCGAAACGCTCTGCATTTTCCACCAGCATTATAGTGGCATTAGGTACATTAACGCCGACTTCCACTACAGTAGTTGATACCAGTACATCAGTCTTATTCTCTGAAAAATCTTTCATCACCTCATTTTTTTCTGATGGCTTCATACGACCATGAAGCATAGCTATCCTTATGTCCCCCGGAAGCTTTTCCCTTAAATTTTCAGTATAATCCGTCACATTTGCCAGATCACCGGCCATTCCCAGCTCCTCTGACTCAGACGCCTCTACCATGGGACAGATTATATATGCCTGTACCTTTTCCTCCCTGATATGTTTTACAAGAAATTTATAGAAGGTTTCACGGTAATCGATATCCACCACTGCATTTTTCCTGTCAAGCCGTTTTGCCGGCAGCTCATCTATCAGGGAAACATCCATATCGCCATACAGGATAAGTCCAAGTGTCCTTGGAATGGGGGTTGCGCTCATTACTACTGTATGAGGAGTCCCCCCCTTCTTTGACAGGGTTCTCCTCTGTGCAACGCCGAAGCGGTGCTGTTCGTCAGTTACCACAAGTGCAAGTTCATCAAAAAGGACATCTTCTTCCAGCAAAGCGTGGGTTCCTATCACAAGATTCAGTTTTCCCTCCGAAAGCAGTTCCTTGCATCTTCTCTTATCCGCTTTCCCCACAGATCCGGTAAGGATACCTGTTCTGAAGGGCAGGCCGTATCGTTCCGTCAGCTCAAGTATTTCATTATAATGCTGCATTGCAAGCACTTCCGTAGGTGCCATAATAGCAGCCTGATACCCTGCGCTTACAGCAATTAATGCTGCTGAAAAAGCCACCACGGTTTTGCCGCTTCCCACATCACCTTGCACCAAACGATTTGCAACGCACTCACCTGTCATATCATTTTTAATATCATTTATAGCCCTAAGCTGTGCTCCGGTAAGCTCGTAGGGAAGTCTTGATATAAAGCTGTTCACGACATCACCAGCCAGCTTTTGTTCTATCCTGAAGCTGTTTTCTTCCTTTTCAGTACTGCTTTTCATCATCTGTATCCTGGCTATGAATAAAAACAGCTCGTCAAAAGCAAGCCTTTTTCTGGCCGCATACAGTTCTTCCCTTGATGCCGGAAAATGAATATCATGAAAAACTTTTGACAGAGATTCCAGTCCTTCTCTGTTCATAACATTCTCCGGGAGATAGTCCTTCAGCCTGTCCGAAACAGAAATGATTTCTTTTACTGCCTTAAGAATGACTGCACTTTTAAGACCCGCTGATTCCGGATATACAGGAACCAGCGTTCCTTTTGTATTTTCATACTCAGCTTCGCTTATAACCTTAGGCTGTGCCATTACCGCCACATCACCTTTAAAGGAAACATTTCCCAGAAGAATAAGCGTACGTCCGGGCGGAAAACTCTTTTTCATATAGGGCATACCGAAATAATACACCTTAAGCTTCCCAGTACCGTCCCCTACATCAAAAGAAAGAACGGATCTGCCTTTACTTGAAAACAGACTGCACCCGCCCATAATCCGTCCTTTTACAACTGCCCTTGTACCCATTGACAGTTCTGAGATTTTCTGAGCTTCGGGAACAACAGAGTATGTCCGCGGAAAATAATGAAGAAGGTCAGACACGGAAAAGACACCGGCCTTCCGAAAAGCAGCTGCCGATTTCTCACCTATTCCTTTTATCGATATTACGGGATCATTTATTGTCATATGATCGGTCTCACACATTCCATCGAAGCTTTAAGATTTATTATACACCTAACAGAAACCCCGCTGTTCACAGCGGGGCTTTCAGTGTCACAATTTCCGAATATCAAGCCTTATTCAGCCGAAATAATATAGTAATAGATTGGCTGTCCGCCGTACGCAAGTTCCACATCCACATCAGGGGACTTAGACTCTGCCAGCTCTTTTATCTTATTCGCATCATCTTCAGTCACATCCTTGCCATAGTAGATGCTGACAACCTCTGCATCAGAAGTTTCCATCTTGTCCAGCATTTCCACAATAACTTCACTGATATCTTTACCTACGGACAGTATTCCCTTATCTCCGATGCCCATGTAATCGCCCTGATGTATCTCTGTTCCGTCAATAGAAGTATCCCTTACGGAATAAGTCACTTCACCGGTCTTTACATTCTGTATATCAGCCAGCATTGCTTCTTTGTTTTCTTCCACGGAAGCGCCTTCAACATAGGATATCATTGCCGTGATTCCCTGGGTGACAGTCTTTGTAGGAACAACAACCACCTGCTTGTCCTTGCTGATCTTAGCAGCCTGCTCAGCGGCCATTATCACATTCTTGTTGTTAGGGAAAACATAAACAACAGGTGCCTTTACAATTTCCACTGCCTTCAGGATATCCTCCGTGCTGGGGTTCATGGTCTGTCCCCCCTCAACGATGACATCCACCCCAAGGCTCTTGAAAATTTCTGTCATTCCGTCACCTACGGAAATCTGTACAAAACCGTTATCCTTGGAAACACCTGCAGACACATCTATCACACGGTTCTGTGCTGCTTCTTCGTTCTTTTCAGTAGCTGTATTTTCTTCCTTAACTTCTGCTTCAGTCTTTACAGCCTCCTTTGCCTTCGCAGACTTTTTCTGGCGTCTGTTTTCAACCACTACATCTATAAGTTCACCATACTTAAGAGCCTTCTGGATCACCATGCCGGGATCGTTAGTATTAAGCGACATATTTACTATACGTCCTTCAATGGTGTATGCACATGTATCTCCTACAGCGTCAATATACTTCTTTATTACAGCCTCTTCATGATGGTTCATCTCTTTATCAAGCAGCATCGCAATAGACGTATGATAAAGGAATTTATATTTTTCTGCCGTACGCTTTTCAGTTTCAGCTTTTTCCCCGCCTTCAGCAGCTTCTGTAGTAAAAGCTATGCCTTTTCCCTGAAGGCCAGCAAGAATACCTTCAAGCACACAGACCAGGCCGGCACCTCCGGAGTCAACCACGCCGGCTTCTTTGAGTACCGGCAGAAGCTCAGGCGTCTTGTCCAAAGCAACCTTTGCTCCGGCAATAAGCTCGGTAAGAATCACTTCTATATCAGTCTCACCCCTGCGCACACAGGCAGTAGCCTTTTCGGAAACAGCCTTGGCAACTGTGAGTATAGTTCCTTCCTTGGGCTGCATTACGGCTTTATAGGCTGTCTCGGTAGCCTTTTCACAGCCTGCGGCAATAACCGCAGCATCAAGCTCCTCATAGGTTTTTGCCACTTTGGTAAAACCTCTGAAAAGCTGGCTTAAGATAACGCCGGAATTACCCCTGGCCCCCCTGAGGGAACCTGAAGAAACTGCCTTGCAGAAATCCTGCATATTCGGATCTTTTAATGCATATACTTCCTTTGCTGCCGACATTATTGTCAGCGTCATGTTCATACCCGTATCGCCATCCGGCACAGGGAAAACATTTAATTCATTGATATGTTCTTTGTGAGCCTCAAGCTCTTTTGCACCCGCAAGAAACATGGTGCACATCTGCTGCGGGGTTAAAACAGTAGTAGCCACTTTAAGTCACTCCTCCTTAATCGATCACTCGAACGCCTTCGACATAAATATTGATCTTTACAACTTCCAGTCCCGTGTACTCCTCAACTTTATATCGAACGTTGTTCACAAGGTTTTCCGTGACAGCCGGTATATTAACTCCGTAAGCAACTATCACATGAAAATCAAGAACAAGCTTTCCCCCCTCATTCTTAACAGTAATGCCGCGGTTGACATTATCCTTTTTTAAGATACGGACTAAATCTTCCTTTACATTTACGCTGGCCATGCCCACTATTCCGAAACACTCATTTGCGACCGTACCTGCGTACTGAGCTATCACATCATCATTGATCCTGATGCTGCCCATATGTGTATCTATGGAACTCTTCATGCAAAACCTCCTTTGCAAAAGATTATTTCTTGTAAAACACTATGTCTGATTATATCGGATTTGTGTTATCAATGCAAACAAAAAAAACTCTTGCAAATCATAATAGCTTCTGTTAAAATAGGTTTCGTTGCGGTAAGTGCCGCACAGGGCTTTATAAAGATTAGAATCCAAAAGATCCAAAAGGGAGGTGTAAAGGCCATGGCAAAATGTGATATCTGCGGCAAGGGAAAGCATTTCGGCAACAATGTCAGCCATTCTCATAGAAGATCAAATCATATATGGAATGCAAACATAAAGAATGTAAAATGTGTCGTTAACGGAACTCCTAAGCATCTGCATGTATGCACTACCTGCTTAAAGAGCGGTGCTGTTGAGAGAGCGTAAGTAACGGTTTCGTAATTAAATCAGCAAAAGAAAAATCACATCGTTGAGATGTGATTTTTTTATACATTTCCTCTTTTTTAGTTATGCCCTTCTTCCGCTCATTCCGAACTGAAGGCAAAGTTCTTCGTATTCTTCCTTTATCTTAAGTATTATCTCAGGATCCCCGCTGATATTATCGGGGTGATAGATCTTCATCAGATCCTTATATCTTTTCTTGAGAGCTATCGGATTGTTTACACCTCTGAAAAACAGCCCCGTTGCATAGACTTCTTTTCTTTCATTGCGGATCTGTTCGGCACGTCTGAGACTTTCCCTGGTCCGCTCTATATGCTCATACTCCCGCCGGATATTCTTTTTATCCTGCTCCATGTTCTTGTAAGCATTTTCTATAAGGCTTTTTTTCCTGGACAGAAGGTCCTCATCCTCTTTGAGACGCCTGCGCTCAAATTCGGCAGACTCTTTCAGCTCATTCATCTTTATGGAAAGCTGTCTGGTTTCCCTTTCAAGCTGTTTGCGTTCCTGCATCAGAGCCTTACGCTGCGATTTCAGCTCATCCTTTTGTGCCTGAATCTCGTTTTTTTCCGCAGACAGACTGACCTTTTCCTTAAAAAGCCTGCGTTTCATATCATCAAGTTCAGACATGGTGCTGATATCGTTTATCTCTTTATCAAAATCCGCCATTATTTCCTGACCCGTTACATCAGCTCATTATCCCCGTTTTCAGAAGGCTAAGACGACACAATAATTGAGAAAACAAAATGACTTAATTAGCAATTTCCTTATTTACGGGATCGGTTCCTTCCGGAAAAGCCGTCTTTACAGCTTCTTCCTTATCAGTCTTAACCGCAACTCTTGCCTTTATGGCATCTATGGCTTCAGGAACCATATCGATTATCTTCGTTACATAATCGGAATTCTTTACACTGATAAGCCTTGAATGACCGTTTTGAATGACCAGCACGGCAGACGGCGTCATCTTTGCACTTAAGCCTCCGGCACCGCCATTTTTCTTATCGCGGCTGACAGCACCGGCTGCCACACCAAAGGATACATCCACCAGCGGAATAAATGTGGTATCACCCACTATGGTCGGCTCACCGATAACAGTCTTTGAACCAACAAGATGGTCCATATCCTTCATCAACGAATCCATTACGTTTGAAACATTGTTCTCAGCCATTTATTTTCCCTCCCGCTTTGCGCGTCTTATAAAACCTCTGACCTTCTTATCCATATACCATATTCCGGCATGCCACAATATAGGGCCAAGATAAAATCTTCCGCTTATCTTTGTATCAAGTTCATATCCCGGCTCTTCTGTCTGCTCCGAAGTAACCTCAACCTTGCCGGGTATCATGTCGATTATCGGAAGCGATATTGCATAATACTGCCATACCTTAACCACCTTGCATGGATCATCGTTACGGTAATCCAGCTTAAGATCCAGCTTTTTGGGAATGAACTGTTTCAGTATAGCCCCGATGCGTTTCTTGGTCACTTCCCACACATATTCGGTACCGCTGCTTGTCATCAGCCTGTAATAATAATCTATCGTATCGACTATCTCATCAGCTTTGCCTACGGCCTTGTCTATCAGCCCGTCTGCCTTTTCCGGCAGGTCAATAAGAAAATCCAGTACCTCATCAAGCTTTGTATCGATCTTATTAAAGAACTCATCAAGCTTTCTGCCTAAGCTTTTCTTTCTCGCCCTTCTTTTTCTTTTTGATTTTTCTTCATTTTTTTTATCCTGCTCTGCTGATGTAAGCTTAGGACATTCTTCTTCAGCCGGCAGGATTTTTTCAGGTTCTTCTGAAGAAACAATTTCTGTCTTATCCTCTGTGGCAGCCGCCGTACTGCTGTTATCCGAAACCGGCTCCGCAGCATCGTCTGACTCCGGCTCTGCCGCTTCATCCTCGGCATTCAGGTCATACACAACCTTGCCGAACACCTTGGCCTGGGCCTGCAATCCGTCCTCATACCAGACATCTATCTTCAGTATCCTGAAAAGCCAATGCACCCTGGCCAATGCATCAAACGTCTCATGCTTCGTGACAATAAGCTCATACCCGAAAGGCCAGAAACATGTCACCAAAAGGATCGCAGCCAGCAGCACCACAACAAGCACAACCAGCACCAGCAGCACTATACCGATTATCTTTAAAACATTAAGAAATGTCATCATTTCCCGTACCGCCTGCCCGCTGCGTGCGCCAGATAGCGCAGCGCATAATCGTAATTCTCAGCAAGGCCGATCACCCGGATCTTTTGCCGCTTAAAATACCTGGCATGCAGCATATAGGACGGTATTGATTCCGGCAATCCGGTCTCGGGATTAATGTATAGTGCAAAATATCCCAGAACCATTTCGCCCCTTTTTAGCCTGTCGCATATATCTTTCTTGTGGGAAGCAACATAAGGACTCGTATATAATGCCTTTTCGAACTCTATCATTCATACTCCCCACAGTCTGCTGCGATATAAATTCTGATAAGTACCGTATGCCCTTTCAAGTATGGTCTTCTCATTAGCGAATTTTAACAAGTGGATTGCCTCGTGGTACTTATAATACCCTGAATCCACAAAATACTCTTCCCGCTGAGGCTTACTGTAATAATTGCATCCCTTCATAAGATACCAGTGTACCTCTTTATTGACCACATCCTCCGGTACATAAAAAGTATAACCTGTCTTCCCGAGATATGTGACTATGGAAGCTTTCGCCCCTGATTCTTCACTAACTTCCCTGAGGGCCGTCTGCGGATATTCTTCCCCCGGCTCAACAGTGCCTTTAGGCAAAACCCATCCTTCATACCTGTTCCTGAAATTCTTATAAAGCAGAAGGATCTTGCCCCGAAAAATAACCACACCGCCACAGCTGACTGCTTCTATCAATGATGTCAACCCCTTTCGATGTGTAAAAACGCAAAACCACTCTAAATTATATGATATTTATGTTAATTTTGCAAACGTCTGCCAAAATACCCTGAAAAGATCCTCTGGGCCACCGGAACAGCCGCAGAACCGCCTGTACCGGCCCTTTCCATTATGACAGTTATTGCAATAACAGGTTCGTCTGCCGGTGCGTAACCCGTAAACCATGCATGACTCACGTCACTGCTGTCGGAAATCTCAGCCGATCCGGTCTTGCCGGCTGCAGTATAGGGAAGTCCCTTAAGCCCGGTACCTGTTCCGGACTGCACAACCGCTTCCATAAATGAACGCATGATCGACGCCTCCTCCGGTGTCATAACTGTCCCCAAAGGCTTCGGTGCGTAGCTCTTAATGATCTTACCCTCTGACGAAACAACCTTGTCCACCATAAAAGGCTTCATCATAACACCATCATTTGCTATAGCCTGGGTTATCATATTCATCTGAAGCGGTGTAACAAGAGTTTCCGACTGTCCTATGGCAGTCTGCATGATATTTTCATCCGTCATATTTTCGCGCATACTGATATGGCTTGGATTTGCAGCAAAATCAACCGGCGGAACCTGGTTGAACATCAGGGACTCAAGAGTATCCGCAAATTTAGTCCGGTCCAGCCCCAGTCCTATATTCGCAAAGGAGGAATTACAGGATTTGGCAAATGATCCTTTCAGGTCAAGTCCGCCATGCACGGTTCCGTGAAAGCATCGGATAGTGGTATCCCCCTTCGTAATACGTCCGCTGCAGTTATAGTAATACTTTGACCAGTCCGAGGGATGCTCCCTTATATATTCCAGTGTGGAAATTATCTTGAATGTGGATCCCGGCGGATACAGTCCCTGGGACGCTCTGTTCATAAGCGGGCTCTGTACCTCATCCTTGCTGATCCCTTCCCAGTCTGCTTCTATGGTATTTGGATCAAAACATGGTTTCGAGACCATAGCAAGGATCCTGCCTGTCTTAACTTCTGTAACTATTACCGCACCTTTATAATTCCCCAGACTATTGTATGCAATAAGCTGTGCAGCAGGATCAAGGGACGTATAGACACTGTTGCCCATATCCTTGGATTCCTTAAGGTCGTTGCTGAGCCTCTCACTTAAACTTATATCCGCGCTCATCAGGAACTCCTGCATCTGGCCCTCCAGCCCCATGCCCCCCTGGGCGCTGAAACCAACTGTATGGGCAAACATATCATCATAAGGATAAAGTCTTGTTTCGTTTCCTTCAGAATCGGTCTTTGTATATGCAAGCTCAGTCCCATCGGAAGCATATATTGTCCCGCGGGTTATCTCAGCCTCTATCACTTCTATCCTTTTGCGATTGTAAGAATTGGAATATACTTCATTCCTTTCCCTGGTCTCATGCCAGACCAGAGCAAGGATCATCAGTACATAGACAACGGAAAAAAGGGCAGCCGTCATTCCTGCCGCCCTGTTAACAGGCTTCTTCTTTCTCTTCTTACGGTTCCTTTTTTTAGCAGCCATTGGCTGTATATCAGTCCTTCAGAGCCTTAAAAAGAATGGCAACACCGATATTTAACAGACAGGTGATAACAAGGATCCTTACGATCTTCTTAACTGCAGAATCGGTCTGCTTCTTTACCATCTTTTTAATAGCATTTTTTACTGTTTTTTTCATTTTTCCACCCTCCTGAAAAAACATTATCTTATTATTGAATTATACCACATTCCGTACATTAAAAAACTCTCAGTCAGCGGTTCAACTCCTTTTTTTCATATTTTCGTCACTGTCAGAAGTCTCCTGAACATATTCCGGCAGTTCATCGTATTCCCCCATCAGATCATCATCCTCCGGTTCATCTTCATAACCGTCCACATCGAAGTCCGAAACGTACTCAGAGTCCCCACCATAAGAGCAGGAACCTTCCTCGTCTTCATCCCCGTCAAAAGGCTCATCACCAAAGGACACCTCATCAGAGACTTCCTCATAGCCATCATCATAATCCTCGGAATCATAGTATTCATCCGTCTCATCGTCAGGCATATCATCTATATCATAACCTTCTGTATCCTCTTCGATTTCTTCCTGTTCATACTCTTCAGGTTCATCATCTATATCATAGATTTCGGCAGTCTCTTCGATGGATTCAGCCTCATACTCTTCAGGTTCCTCTTCATCACCGTAGATTTCATCCATCCTGATAAGTCCTACTCCCTGTACCACCGATATCAGGCAGAGGGTTGCCAGAGCAGAACTTCCTCCACTGCTTATAAGAGGCAGTGTCACGCCTGTAAGCGGTATAAGACGCAGACCGCCGCCTATGGTCAGAAAAACCTGTGTGCCGTAGCATACCGCAAGTCCCATAACAACAATGCGGTAATACTTGTCTTTTATCCTGCCGGCAAGCAGAAGCATTACAAAGCAGAAATTCAGACAAAGCAGTATGAGCAGCATCCCGAAAAGCGCACCGGATTCTTCCACGATAGCAGAAAAAACAAAATCCTCTCCCACTTCAGGTATAGTTCCAGGCAGTCCGCGCCCAATCCCCCTTCCATACCAGCCGCCTGTGCCTATGGCAAAAATCGACTGCGTAAGCTGATATCCTGTAGAATCGATATCTGTCCAGGGATCGATCCAGGTATTGAACCTTACCCGGACATGGGAAAACAGACTGTATGCCGCCACTACTGCCGCAAGACCGCCTGCAGTCCCCAGCAGCACATAACGAAATTTACCCGTACCCATGTAAACCATGGAAAAGAACATCACATAAAATATAAGCGCCATTCCAAGGTCCTTGGAAATAACAAGCACCATTACGAACACTGCCGCGCAAACCGACGCTGCAGCAAAACGCTTAATGTTATATATCTCATATAATATGCCCGCAATAAAGAAAGCAAAAAGGATCTTCACGAACTCCGAAGGCTGGAAAACAAGCCCGAAAATCTTTATGGAAATCTTTGCTCCGTTTGTTATGGCCCCCAGTGCAAAAACAGCTACAAGGGCCCCGGCGCCGACAATTCCCGTCACATACCAGAACTTTTTGATAAGCTTCAGCCGGTGAACAATCATCGGAACAAAAAACGAGATTACCAGAGAAACTATGATTATGGACAACTGCCTCCATGCCTTCTGCTGTGATATGCGTAACTGTACCACAAAGCCTATGGACATCATGAAAAGGGTCTGTACAAGGATCAGTCTGTTCAGTTCGGGATAAAAATGATACATTACCCGGGAGTACGCAAACATAAGCACCAGTTCTACAGCCCACATCATTATGACCTTTGACACCATTTCGCTGTCGCCCTTATCATAATAAGAAAGTGTCAGGCAGGCCATGCCGCTGGTAAAGAGAAGGTAAACGTGTGCTTCCAGCAGGTAGAATAATCCATTCCTTCCGTCATCATCCCTTCTTTTCATTGCAAAAAAAGAAAGAAGCGTATAGAAGGCAAGCAGTATGATATTCAGATATTTTCCTATCTCTATCAGAAAAAGTATCACTTCTAGTCTGCACCTCTTGAAAAATGTCCGGCCGTAAAACCGTCGCGTCCAACTAACTTTTCAGCCTCAACTTTTTTTTCTTTCACTATATCCTCATACATTGAAAGAATATCCGATGTACGTGTCCTGTCCTCTGTCGTAAACTCAAGCCTGTAGATTTCCGCGATACTTCCGTCTTTTATCCTGGGCCAGGCATTATGCAAAGAAACAGGCACACAGTTAAATAATATGTTATAACAGAATTCATGTACGGGCATCAATGGAAAACTATGTCCCTTTTCATCATTTATTATGCACATACCTGCTTTTTTATCGCATTTGCCGGTAGTATTATAAATACAGTTTGCTGAATACATAAGCGGCAAACAGCCATACAGCACAAGCTCCGTTTTTTCATTGCCGGAAATATGCCGCAGTTTCCCGGAATTAAGCTCCACCCCGGCAGTTAATGATGCACAGCTTTCATTTATCGCTGATGCAGCTATATCATTGTAAGCATATAAATGAATGTCACCTCTTATCTGCTCTCTGTCAAAATAATCCGATGCTATAGCCAGCGCATCTATCCCGTCACAATAAACGCCCGAAAAAAACCCGCTGTTACGAATTTTCTCAGTTACACTCTTGATCCTTTCCGCATCTTTCTGCCTTATGATCTCCGGCATCGCAAAATATAAATCTTTGCCGGACTCCATGGCATGCTTTATCATTTCCGAGTTTATAAAGACATCATCATAAAGCAGGTCAAATTTGCGAATGACCACGCCGGACAGAAGGGTACTTTTCAGGGCAGCTTCCAGCTGTTCCTCTGTACGGACCGCCGCAATAAAAGTCCTGCCTGTCCCGTATCCTTTTTTTTCTGTACCGGGATATGGATTTACAGCCGTGGGACCAATATTTCTGTCATGGTGTTTCATGACTGCCGCAGTCATTTCATCCAACGCCAGCCTTCTGAGTTTCTTAAGGACACTGACCGGTACAAAACTATCACCGTCATTCTCTATAGTAAGTCCCTCTATCACAAAGCATGTATCACCGGTCATTCTGATCTTATCCGAAAGCATCTCGTCGGATACCGGAGCGCCTGTAGCCTGCTGTACAACACTGCCTTTTACGGTTACCGTTCCTGTACTATCCTGCACAGTTCTAAGGCTAAGCTCCAATTCCTCACCGCACTTTACTTTAAGCGACCCTTCCAGTGGAACCTTCTTTTTTCCGGTAAGGTATTTATTTCTGATACGCGTCTTAAGTTCGTCCGGGGTTTTCACATATGCCGGAGATTCCACAGATACCATTTCTCTGCCGTTATGC
>JAILDD010000025.1 GCA_024689605.1 Lachnospiraceae bacterium | reverse complement strand
TACAGTAAAAGGGGTTAATAAAATGGAAGGTGATTCAAAGAAAAGCTATATCCCGAAGGGGATGAAGATAATAGGCGATGTGGAGTCTGACGGCGACCTGCTGTTAGCCGGTGATGTGGACGGCAATGTGGATATTGACGGCACTCTTGAATTAAAGGGAACTGTCAAGGGTAAGAACCTGCGTGTGGGCCGTGTGGAGCTTACGGAGGGAAATATCGAGAGCGACATCGAATGCCTGGATTATATAAGCGTAGGGCCGGATGTGACGATCCTTGGAAACATCAAGGCAAAGAATGCAGATGTGAACGGCGCAGTTATGGGGACCATAGACGTGGAAGAGAATATGTCCGTGGGCTCGACTGCTGTAATAAGCGGTGAGGTGAGGACAGGGACCATAAATGTAGACCTCGGTGCTGTCTGTGATATTGACCTTAAGAGAAGCTATTCGGACGAAAGGGCCGGGGCTTTCTTTGAGGAATATTTAAGCAGCAAAAAGGATGAAGCTGCTGAATAGGCAGAAAAGATTTCAGTATTATAATAGCGTTATTAATAGCCGGAACACTTCCGGCTGTTTTTTTGCATATTCTATTTGTATTTTTCTGTGGAATATAAAAAAACAATGTGCTATAATGTCAAAGTATGTGTGCGGGTATGGGCAAGTTGTATGCTGTGCCCGGAGAAAAGTTCAGGAGGAATAATTTTAAATGAATACTTCAATCGAAAAACTGGAAAAAAATATGGCAAAGATAACAGTGGAAGTTCCCGCTGAGGAGTTTGAGAAGTCTGTTGAAAAGGCTTTTCAGAAGAATAAGAATAAAATAAGCATTCCCGGTTTCAGAAAGGGTAAAGTAAGCCGTCAGGTAATGGAAAAGATGTACGGCAAGGATGTTTTCTATGCTGATGCTGCTAATATCTGCATCCCTGAAGCATGGGAGAATGCATACAATGATTCTGAGGAGGAGATAGTTTCTTCACCTGATATCGATGTTGTACAGATGGAGTCCGGAAAGCCTTTTATCTTCACTGCTACAGTAGCACTTAACCCTGTTGCTGAGATCGGTGAATACAAGGGAGTTCATATCGAAAAGATTTCCTCTGAGGTAACTGATGAGGATGTTGAGGAACGTATCAATAAGGAAAGAGAAGACCAGTCAAGAATGGTAACTGTTGACCGTGAGGTTAAGGACGGAGACCAGGCAATAATTGATTTTGAAGGATTCCTTGACGGTGTGGCTTTCGATGGCGGCAAGGCTGAGAACCACCCCCTTACCATAGGATCCGGTGCGTTTATTCCCGGCTTCGAAGAGCAGATCATCGGACACAAGGCCGGTGATGAGTTTGACGTTAATGTTACTTTCCCTGAGGATTATCAGGCAGAGCATCTTAAGGGAAAGCCCGCAGTATTCAAGTGCAAGCTTCATGAGGTAAAGGAGAAGGAAGTTCCCGAGCTTGATGCTGACTTTGCTGATGATGCCGGTTTTGATTCCGTAGAGGAATACAAGGCTGACATCCGCAAGAAGCTTGAGGAGAAGAAGGCTTCTGAAGCAAAGGATAAGAAAGAGTCAGCAGTTATAGAGAAGCTTGTAGAGGGTATGACTGTTGAGGTTCCCGAAGCGATGATAGAGACTGATGCACGCCGTTCAATAGACGAGTTCAGCCAGAGACTTATGATGCAGGGAATGAGCATCCAGCAGTACTATCAGTACACAGGACTTAATCAGGATATAATGCTTGAGCAGACAAGACCTCAGGCTGAGAAGCGCATCAGATCCCGTCTTGCACTGGAAGCCGTTGCAAATGCTGAGAATATCGAGGTTTCCGAGGAAGATCTTACCAAAGAACTTGAAGAGATGGCTGAAAACTACAATATGAAAGTGGATGAAGTAAGGAATATGCTTTCAAAGCGCGAGATAGAAGCTTTCAGAAAAGATATCAGGATTAAGAAGGCTCTTGAGATAGTTGTTGATAATGCCGTTGAGGACTGATACCGGATTTGATCAAGCGTTTATTTTAGGAGGTGGCTATTATGGAGTCAACTATATACAATGACCTGGTGCCTATGGTCGTGGAACAGACCAGCCGCGGCGAGAGGTCCTATGATATTTTTTCAAGATTATTAAAGGACAGGATCATTTTCCTGGGAAGTGAAGTTACTGATGTTACGGCTAACCTGATCGTTGCCCAGATGCTTTTCCTTGAAGCAGAGGATCCGGACAAAGATATACAGCTTTATATCAACAGCCCCGGCGGTTCTGTTACTGCAGGTATGGCTATTTATGACACTATGCATTTCATCAGATGTGATGTATGCACTAACTGTATCGGAATGGCTGCCAGCATGGGCGCTTTCCTTCTTGCCGGTGGTACGAAGGGGAAGCGATATGCACTCCCTAATGCGGAAATAATGATCCATCAGCCTATGGGCGGTACAAAGGGACAGGCAACCGAAATTGAGATAGCTGCAAAGCATATCATTAAGACGAAGGAAAAGATGAACCGCATACTTGCTGAGAACTGCGGACGTACTTATGAAGAGCTTGTAAATGCTACGGATCGTGATAACTGGAAGTCGGCACAGGAAGCTATGGAGTTTGGACTTATTGATGAAGTTATAGATAAGCGTCCGGGTGCAGATGATAAGAAGGATAAGAAATAATGGCTAAAACAATGGATCCCAGAAAGATCAGGTGTTCATTCTGCGGAAAGAACCAGGAGCTTGTACGCAAGATAATTGCAGGCCCTAATGACATTTATATATGTGATGAGTGTGTTGAAACCTGTCAGGGCATCATTAACGAGGAGTTTGATGATGAGGACGAGGATGAGATCGGCTTAGGCGAAGGCTTTGGAGATGACTTTAAGCTTCTTAAACCGGTTGAGATCAAACGTTTTCTGGATGAGTACGTTATAGGGCAGGATGATGCTAAAAAGATTCTTGCGGTAGCAGTATATAATCACTACAAAAGGATACTTGCAGAGAGCCTCAGGAAGGAAAAGGATGGTAAAAGATCAGGCGAATATGACAGCGTAGAGCTTCAGAAGAGCAATATACTTATGATAGGCCCCACCGGTTCCGGAAAGACCTATCTTGCCCAGACTCTTGCCAAGATAATAGGAGTTCCTTTTGCGATAGCTGATGCTACAACACTTACTGAAGCCGGATATGTGGGCGAGGACGTTGAGAATATACTCCTTAAGCTGATCCAGGCTGCTGATTACAATGTGAAGCTTGCAGAGCACGGCATTGTCTATATCGATGAGATCGATAAGATCACTAAAAAAGGCGAGAATGTTTCCATCACCAGGGACGTGTCCGGTGAGGGAGTACAGCAGGCGCTGTTAAAGATCGTTGAAGGCACTGTCGCTTCTGTTCCTCCTCAGGGAGGACGTAAGCACCCTCATCAGGAACTGATACAGATAGATACAACGAATATCCTTTTTATCTGCGGTGGTGCGTTTGACGGACTGGACAAGATAATCGGAGAGAGACTCAATAAAAAAGCTATCGGATTTAAGGCTGATATTTCATCACAGAATAATGCTGAAGTATCTGAACTGCTTAAAGCAGTGACACCTCAGGATCTGACCAAGTTCGGACTTATCCCCGAATTTATAGGACGTGTACCTATTAATGTGACACTTGAAGGTCTTGATGAGGATGCGCTGGTCAGGATCCTTACTGAGCCTAAGAATGCGCTTATAAAGCAGTACCAGAGTCTCTTTGATCTGGATGATGTGGAGCTGGAGTTCGATGAGGAGGCTGTAAGGCTGATAGCAGCTAAGGCGCTTGAAAGGAAGATCGGTGCCAGGGGCCTCAGGTCCATAATGGAAGATATCATGATGGACGTGATGTTTGAGATACCTTCTGATGAAACTATACAGAAGTGTACCATTACAAAGGAAGCTGCCGAGGGAACGGAAAAGCCTACGGTAGTAAGGATGGCTGAGTCTGCTGACCTGAAGAAGAAACTGAAGAAGGATGCATAGGCAGGGGCTGCTGCAAGCATTCCGGATAGCTGAATAATACGGATGGAATGTCCGTGGGAATAAGACCGCCACGGCGGTCTTTCCTGAATTTTAAGGGAAAAATGGCAAATAAGAAAACAAAGAAAACAAATAATATTGACAGCGCAATAATAGCGCCCGATGAGATTCCTGTTATTGTTGTAAAGAACCTGGTTCTTTTTCCGGGGAGTTCAATGCAGTTCGATCTGGACAGCAAGCGCTCCGTAAGGGCGGTGGAAGCTTCCATGCTGTCGGATGGACGTTTTTTCCTTTTACCCGAAATTTCGGAAAAGCAAAATAAAGAAATCGATATTGCTGAGATAATAGGAATGATCGCCGGCGGGAAGGATCCTTTGTCAAACGACGATGACGAAGATAAAAATATTCCTGAGGTACTGCATAACGGCTGTATAGGTACTATTGCAAAGGCCACCCAGGTCATCAGACAGGACAACGGAGTAGTCCGTATACAGGTTGTCGGCCTGCAAAGGGCTATGCTTATGGATTTTGAAGACTATCCGGCGTATTTTGTCGGTCATGTAGAAGAGTATAACGATCTTTCAATGGATGATGCTATAAAAGCTGAGGCTCTCAGAAGGCTTGTGGTCGGAGCCTGTGAGCAGCTGCTGAGGGAATACGGTGCGCCGGGCAGCAAGGAGATAAAGCGTCTCAGAAAGATAAGAAATCTGGATGTCCTTACCAATGATATTGGCGCAAATCTTCCCTTAGAGGAAAAAGACCGGCTTAATATTTTACAGACCGTTGAACTTGAGCTTAGATGCAAAAAGCTCATAGGTCTCCTCTCAAATGAAAAGAGCATCATAAATGCCAGGAAGGAAATCAGTGAGCAGATATCCCGCCAGGTGGATGAACATCAGCGTGAATATATACTTCGTGAGCAGCTCAGCTATATCCAGAGCGAGCTGAATGATGATCCGGATGAGGTTTCAGAGGTCGAGCAGTACAAAAAGGCTGCAGAGGCTCTGGTAGCTTCCGATGAGGTTAAGGCAAAGCTTAAGAAAGAAATCCGCCACTTTGAACAGAACGGCGGAATGAGCCAGGAAGGAGCAATGGAGAGAGCATATATAGAGACTCTTCTTGAGCTTCCATGGGATAAACGGTCTGAAGGTTATGATCATGTTATAGATATAAAAAAGGCAAAGCGGATTCTCGACAGGGATCATTACGGCCTCAAGGACGTGAAGGAACGGGTGCTTGAATACCTTGCCGTAAGGACCCTTACCGGAAAGGCTGACGCGGCCATACTGTGCCTTGTGGGACCGCCCGGTACTGGCAAGACTTCGATTGCAAGGTCTGTTGCGGAAGCTACGGAAAAGCCTTATGTACGCATATGCCTTGGAGGCGTAAGGGATGAAGCTGAAATAAGAGGCCACAGAAAGACCTATGTCGGGGCAATGCCGGGCCGTATTTCGGCAGGGCTTAAGAGTGCGGGAGTAAAGGACCCCTTGATGCTTCTTGACGAGATTGACAAGATGAGCCAGGACTATAGGGGTGATACTGCTTCTGCTATGCTGGAAGTACTTGATTCCGAGCAGAACAAAAACTTCAGGGACCATTACGTGGAACTTTCCCAGGATCTTTCGGATGTGCTTTTCATCGCAACAGCAAATGATGAAGAGGGTATCCCCAGACCTTTGCTGGACCGTATGGAGATCATTGATATTGCGGGATACACAAATAACGAGAAATTCCATATCGCTAAGGAACATCTGGTAAAGAAGACTTACGAGAAGACTGGAGTAAAGCCTTCACAGCTGAAAATATCCGACAGTGCGATAGAAAAGATAATCGAGTGCTACTGCAGGGAAGCCGGCGTACGTGAACTGGAGCGGGAGATATCCAAGCTCTGCAGGAAGGCTGCTGTCGAGATACTTGAGAGTAAGGGTGCCAAAAAGATAACGGTTACTGCTAAGAATCTTGAAAAATATCTGGGCAAGATCAAGTTCCCGCCCGAGCAGATGAACAAGAAAAACGAAGTAGGTATCGCAAGGGGACTGGCATGGACTTCTGTCGGCGGTACGACGCTTCAGGTGGAAGTGAACATACTGCCGGGCAAAGGAGACCTTTCCCTTACCGGACAGCTGGGAGACGTTATGAAGGAATCTGCTATGGCTGCTTTTTCTTATGTCAGGTCAGTAGCGCCTAAGTGGAACGTGGAAAAGGAATTCTTCCAGAACCATGATATACATGTTCATCTTCCGGAAGGAGCCGTGCCCAAGGATGGTCCCAGCGCGGGCATTACAATGGCAACTGCCATATTGTCTGCTGTTACAGGTAAGAAAGTTGACAGGAAGATTGCAATGACGGGTGAGATTTCTCTAAGGGGAAATGTGATGCCGGTAGGCGGACTGAAGGAAAAGATACTGGCTGCAAAGACTATCGGAATAAAGACCGTTCTGCTGCCTGATGAAAACAGGCGTAATGTTGAGGAAATAGATGCCGAAATACTTGAGGGTATGGATATTGTGTTCGTAAAACACATGGATGAAGTGGTGGAAAGAACTTTCGTATGAAGATAAAGAATGTTGAACTGGAATGCGTATGCGGCATAACGAGCACGCTGCCGGAAAATGAACTGCCGGAGTTTGCCTTTGCAGGAAAGAGTAATGTGGGAAAGTCTTCACTGATTAATTCTCTGGTCCAGCGTAAGTCCCTTGCGCGTACCAGCTCGGAACCGGGCAAGACGCAGACCATAAATTATTACAATGTGAATAAAGGGTTTTACCTGGTGGATCTTCCGGGATACGGATATACCAAGGCAGGAAAGACTGAAGCGGCCAAATGGGGACGCATGGTTGAAAATTATCTTCATACATCAAAACAGCTAAAGCTAATTTTCCTGCTGATAGACATAAGGCATGAGCCGGGAAAAAACGACCTGCAGATGTATGAATGGGTTGTGTATCAGGGATACAGGCCCGTAATAATCGCCACAAAAGCGGATAAGATAAAGCGGAGCCAGCTGGCTAAGCATAAAAAGATGCTTCGTGATGCACTGGGATTAAAGCAGGAGGATGTCCTGCTCCCCTTTTCATCTGTTTCAAAGCAGGGGCTTGAGGATGTATACTCGCTTATAGAGGAGTATGTTAATCCTGATGTTATATAGCGCTTATTTTTGTAAAATAAGCTGTGAACGTTAACATAACATCTCTTGATATAATAAAAAAATAATGCTAAAATATAGAAGATTTTAATGTGTTGTAATAGTAGATTTATCTGCTAAAAGAGCAGGCATAAAAAATGAGGGGATTACCCGGAACGGAGATGGCATGAAAAAGAGACTGGTTACAAGGAGCGACTTTGACGGGCTTGTTTGTGCAATGCTTTTAAAGGAGATCAATCTTATCGATGAGATAAAGTTTGTTCATCCCAAGGATGTTCAGGATGGCAAGATCGATATAACATCTAATGATATTACCACAAACCTTCCTTTTGATGAGAGGGTCGGCATCGCTTTTGACCATCATGAAAGTGAGCTTGAGAGATGCAAGGACAAAAACTGGGAAGGCCGGTTCATTATAGACGGTGATGCAAAGTCTGCTGCCAGGGTTGTATATGATTATTATGGCGGCAAGGAGAAATTCGTAAGGGTTTCCGATGAGATAATGGAAGCTGTTGACAAGGGTGACAGTGCAGACTTTAACCGTGATGAGATTCTTGATCCCAAGGGATGGGTACTTATGAATTTCCTTATGGATGCAAGAACCGGACTTGGAAGATTCCATTCCTTCAGAATTTCAAACTATGATCTTATGATGGAGCTCATCGATTATTGTGTTGATCATACTATCGAGGATGTCCTTGCTCTTCCTGATGTAAAGGAAAGAGTTGATATGTACTTTGAACAGCAGGAGCTTTTCAAGGCACAGCTTCAGAAGGTTACCAAGATTTATGACAGAGTGGCTGTGGTTGATCTTCGTGAAGAGGATCCTATCTATACAGGAAACCGTTTTATGGTTTATGCTATGTGGCCTGAGGTAGAGATGAGCGTTCATGTAGCATGGGGATTCCGCAGACAGAATACGGCTGTAATGATCGGCAAGTCCATCATTAACAAGGCGTCTAAAGTAAATATCGGTGATCTGTGCCTGTCATACGGCGGCGGCGGCCATGCAAATGCAGGTACCTGCCAGCTCGACAACGATATAGTTGATGATGAGCTGCCCAAGATTGTTGAGAAGCTTAACGGAAGATAATTTTCAAAAGTATTGAAAATTCAGATATACAATAAAAGCTGCAGGCGAATGGCCTGCAGCTTTTTTGATGTCATAATGATATTACTTTGATCAATCTTTTTTCACCTTTCTCATAAGGTTGATCCAGATGCTTACTCCTGCACTGTATACGACAATTATTCCTGCAACACGGATCAGTATATCCATTACAAGATTTGGAATGAGAACGTCAAAGACTATTATGAGTACGCCGGCAAGTATGGCTACCACGGACAGTGCAAGAGGTACAGCCCAGTTTCTGTCTGTATTTTTCTTGATGTCGAAACAGTGGATCATATTTATTATGCCATAAATGCAGATCAGTCCACCAATAACATATGGTGCATATGTGGTCAGAAGTTCCGGCTTGAAGAAGATGATCGCGCCAAGGATAATAGAAACTACTGAGCCGACAATAGTTGTTATGCCGGATACCCCGAAATTTTTAGCTATTACAGTAGAAATGATCCCGACAAGTCCGATGACTGCAAGTACAACACCCAGAACCTTGACGGTTATTGTTATGAATGCAGCAGGGTAGATTATCATTGCTACACCTACTATGAGCAGCAGTATGGCACTTGCAAGCATTGTCAATTTAGATTTCATTTTTCCCCTTTCCGCCGCATCTGCGGCAATGCGAAGAGATTCTGAAAGAATCTTTCGCAGATAAAAGATTTACAAATTTATTTTAGTCATTAATTTATAGGTTGTAAAGTGAAAATAAGATGCAATTATGATAAAATAACAGAGTTGCGTTTTTTGGTTTTCGGTACTGCAAATCAGATTTCGGGTGAGGAACATTAAGGCCGGTTAAGAGTTTATCCGGCCGTGGGAGTTTATGGGAAAGTTATATTCCGGGATAATGATGATAATTGCTGAGGCCCTGCTTAATATTCAGGGAGCCTTTGCAATGGTACCTTATGAAATAAGGCAGTATGTGTATGCAGTCGTGATACTGGCTTTGGTTTCTTTTGCTGTTGTTCTGTTTTTATCCATAAAGAAAAAGATAAGATTTTTTGGTGCTGCGTCGGGGTTAGCCGTATTCTTTGCGGCGGTATATCTTTTTATAATAGCGCCATACGCAGGAACCGTATCCCTTCATCCGAATGGTGATCCCAAGGCAGTGGTAAATGAATTCTTTACCGATATATGCCTTGAAGACTATGATGCTGCGCATTTGCTGACGAATTCTTCGGCAGCCTATGGCGTTGAAAGAACAGCGGAAAATGACCTGGAGGAATGCTACCTTGAAAAGCTGCGGGAGGGATATCGCTATGAAATGATAGGAGAACCTCTGATCACAGGGCTTAAGGCCAGTCAGAATGTCAGGGTAAGGTATTTCAATATGGAGTCAACCGGACCTGACGTGAAAGCCGTGACCATGTCAAACCTTGATGATTACGTGCAGTCTCACCCAAAGGATGAAGTATATGATGAAGAAAACAATTATCTTGACGGTATAACTGACCGAATGTATGAGAGGGCGGTTAAGACTGTTGTGGGTGGAGGTAAAAGCTATTTTTACAATTTTGATCTGCTGCAGGTAAATTTGGAATATAAGGACGGTAATTGGCAGATCATCATGGATGATGATCTTAAGAATGTGCTCAGTGGCGGGACGGATAATACAGGAACATTTTGTGATAACGCTAAAAGCGATGCGCTGAGTGAAGTTATCTACATTCCGAAGACTTATGTTGTTGCCGAAGAAGCGCTTTGGGGCCCTGCACCGAATCAGGCACTTTTCGGCAAGACTGACGATCCGGAAGAGGTGCAGGCTGTTGTTGACACTGCCTGGGAGCTTTTGGGGGACCAGGAATTGTCCTGGAGCCCGTCCACTAAATTTGTACACGGAACATATATTAATTACTACTGTGATGATACCATACTGGCGATTACCTGGAGGCAGCGCATAAACGGTGAATACTGTACTTGCGCTGAGGTAAAGATCCTGGATCCATCCCAGCTTCGCAGAAAGCTTTCGATGGATACTTTCGGCTCGCCTGTGGAGCAGACAGCTTCTTCGCTGGCACGTCAGGCTAATGCCGTTCTTGCCGTTAACGGCGATTATTATAAATACCGTGGAAACGGAATATGTGTTTACCAGAGGGAGCTTTGCAGGTCTGAGCTAAGGACAACTGATACATGCTATTTTAACGGTGACGGAGAAATGCTGTTCACCAAGGCGGGGCAGTTTAAAAATGCTGATGAAGTAAAGGATTACATAGAGGCAAATGATGTGCTTTTTGCTGTATCATTCGGTCCTGTTCTTATAGATGAAGGTGAGATACAGCATATCGGATATTATGCATTAGGTCAGGTTCACGAGGGCTATTCCAGATCCGCCATTGGACAGATTGATGATCTTCATTATTTTATGATGAACATCAACCATACAAAGGCAACGCCGGAGGGGGGCAGAATAGAAAGCGTAGCGCAGTACATGTATGATTTTGGCTGCAAGAAGGCTTATGCCCTGGATGGCGGGCAGACTGCGGAGCTGGTTATGAATGGATATCCCGTAAATCCTGTGGACTGGTCCAGCGAGAGAATGGTGAGCGATATAATTTATTTTTCAACCGCCATACCGGAAACAGTGGAAGAGGAATAAATCTCAGATCAGGCAAATATGGAAAATGTTGCGGTTTTTATAGGAAATACACAGATTAGATGGAGCACACTGATAGTGATATGTGCAATGTTTGTGTGGTTTTCCGTTTCCTATTCCCTGTATGTTTCCCACGGCGGAAAAAGATACGTAATGTTTGTATGTCTGCCGTATATGGTGTTTTTTTCACTGCTTTTTGGAAGGGCGATTCATTGGTACAGTCATTCTGAACTTTATAAGAGTGCCGAAGACGCATTTTATTCTTTATGGTCGGGAAATTTTTCTTATGGTTCCTATGATATGCCGGGAATACTTGTAGCGGTATTGCTTACTGCTGTTCTTTGCGGAAGACTTATAGGCTCCGGCGGGACAAGGCGGCTTCTGGATGCTCTTTCCCCTGGACTTGCGCTGGGGATGGGGGTTATATATCTTTCTGACCGGTTCGGAACTTCAGCACGGAGCAAAATGGTATTTCCGCTTTCAGCTGAAAGTCTTATGCCTGTTTTTGTGCCGGATGATGGAAACAGTGGTTCATACCGTCTGGCTGTATATTTTATTCTGTTTGCAGGACTCTTTGTCATATTTCTGCTGACCTCGGTTTTTTATATAAGACGCAATCCGGATTTTCAGAAGATCGGCAGCTATAAGGGTTCAACCTTCATACTGTTCATGTTGCTGCTATCTGCTCTTGAAGTGGTGTGTGACAGCATGCGCTATGATTCGTCTTATTTCAGGAGCAATGGCTTTGTAAGTATTATTCAGGTGGTTTCGGCACTGTGTTTTCTGGCGGTGGTAATCTTTTACAGCATCCGTTCCGTTAAGGGCAATGGCTTCAGATTTTATCATCCCATAATATGGGTTATTTTTATTGCAGGTTTTGGCGGAGCAATATATATGGAATATCTGGTGCAGCGACATACTGACTGGTATGTGAAGTGCTATGTGATAATGAGCGTATGCTGCGCGGCTATGGCGGCATGTGGCTATATTCTGCATCTTACTAACTGTGTCGATATAAAGAAAGACATTCCGCAGGAAAAAGAGTGTATGGAACTGCTTGCTGAGGGTGTCAGAGCGGCAATTGCTGAATTGGAATTGTCAGATTCTGATGGAGTGTCGGAAACTGAAATCGTGGGTGAAAAGTCCACTGAACCAGATAATACTGCGGATGGTGCTGCGGACATTGGAACAGTTTCTGCAGAGGCACAGGATCAGGCTGAACTGTCTGCTTTGGCAGGAACAGGATTGGTTGCTGCTGCAGTGTCAGAGGAAGCGGCCGAAACAGAAACAGCTGTTTCTGAAGAAAATGTTACCGGGTATGAAACAGAGTCCGGTCTTTCTGTAAGATATAATACCCTCACGGCGGAGGAATTTTTGTTATTATGGAATTCTGTCTGGACATCGGCGCCGTCACTTGAGCAGACGAAACTGGCTATGGAACATTCTCTTTTCAGGGTTTCGGTATATGACAGAGATACACCGGTTGCCATGGCAAGAGTGATCGGAGATCTGGGAATGTGTTATTATGTAAAGGATGTTATTGTGCGGCCTGAATACCAAGGCAGGAAAATAGGCAGCCTTCTGATGGATGAGATACTTAAATTTGTGCAGGCATACGGCGTTGAAGGCACAAAGATAGCTGTTGAATTATCGGCACTGCCGGACAAAGTGCCATTTTATGAAAAATTCGGGTTTAAGGCTAATGAAGCAAAACGGCTGCGCATAATGTATAAAGTAAGGGGTTCGGAAACAGACTGATGGAAAATACGGTTTTAAAAAATAAAATACATGAGAAAGTGGATGTATGCGTAATAGGCGCGGGGCATGCAGGCTGCGAGGCGGCTCTGGCATGCAGCAGAAACGGCTTGGCTACCGTGATCTTTACCGTAAGCGTGGATTCTATTGCTCTGATGCCGTGTAATCCCAATGTGGGCGGTTCATCAAAGGGCCACCTTGTAAGGGAGCTTGATGCCCTTGGAGGCGAGATGGGCCATAATATCGACAAGACTTTCATACAGTCCAAAATGCTTAATGCCTCAAAGGGGCCTGCTGTCCATTCCTTAAGGGCCCAGGCTGATAAGCAGGAATATACCAGGGCCATGCGCCATGTGCTTGAGGAACAGGATAATCTTGTGATAAAGCAGGCTGAGGTATGTGAGATTGAAGTAGAAGCTATTGGAAGTGATAATTCAAATCTTTCTGATGATTCTGTAAATAACGTAAGGATAAAAGGTGTGCGTACTGCCACCGGAGCATTTTATGAGTGCAGGGCACTTATCATATGCAGCGGGACATACCTGAAGGCCAGATGCCTTACTGGAGAGTCCATTGTCCATACAGGTCCCAACGGACTTCAGCCGGCAAATTTCCTTTCGGCGTCCCTGACAGAGCATGGAGTAATCCTGAGAAGGTTCAAGACCGGTACTCCTGCGAGAATGGACGGGCGCAGCCTTGATTATAGCAAGATGGAGCCTCAGCACGGCGATGGCCGTGTGGTGCCCTTTTCTTTTTCTACAGATCCTGAATCTGTTCAGATAAAGCAGGCGGACTGTTACCTTACATATACAAACGAAGAGACTCATAAGATAATCAGGGCAAATCTTGACCGTTCGCCGATCTATGCCGGGATTATAGAGGGTACAGGGCCCAGGTACTGTCCGTCAATAGAGGACAAGGTTGTTAAATTTGCTGACAAGGAGCGTCATCAGGTATTTATTGAACCGGAAGGTCTTCATACAAATGAGATGTATATAGGCGGTATGAGTTCTTCACTTCCCGAAGATGTACAGTTGGAGATGTACAGGACTGTTCCGGGGCTTGAGCACTGCAGGATGGTGCGTAATGCCTATGCCATAGAATATGACTGCCTGGCATCCGGCCAGCTGAAACTTTCACTGGAACTTAAGTCAATAAGGGGAGTTTTCTGTGCAGGACAGTTTAACGGAAGCAGTGGCTATGAAGAGGCGGCGGCCCAGGGGCTTATTGCGGGAATTAATGCGGTAAGGATGATAGGAGACAGGGACCCGCTTATTCTGGACCGTTCTGAAGCATATATCGGAGTACTCATAGATGACCTGGTAACAAAGGAAAACCGTGAGCCGTACCGCATGATGACATCCAGAGCTGAATACCGTCTGCTTTTAAGACAGGATAATGCTGATCTGCGCCTCAGAAAATATGGTTTTGAATCAGGACTCATAACTAAAGAACAGTACGAATATACCGAAAAGAAACGGATGATAATAGAGTCTGAAAAACAGCGCATGTTTGACACATATGTAGGGGCGTCCCGGAGTGTATGTGATGTGCTGAATTCTTTAGGATCAGCCGATGTAAAGAAGAATACGTCCCTTGCAGAGCTTATATGCAGGCCGGAGCTTGATTATGAAAAGGTTTTAGCTCTGGACAGCGAAAGAGAAGAAATATACAGAAAATATGAGGCTGATATATTCGGCGGTACAAAAGAAACTGACTGCATAGGCGGAGATGATGCAGACAGCTTTGTGCATTATGATGTTATTTCTGCAGAGAGCAGGGATAAATTCTTCAGGGAAGTCTGTGACCAGATAAATATCGAAGTCAAATATGAGGGATACATAAAGCGGCAGAAACAGCAGGTGGAGCATTTCAAGAAAATGGAAACCAGGCGTATCCCTGCAGATCTTGATTATGACGATGTTACAAGCCTTCGTCTTGAAGCAAGACAAAAACTCAAGGAATTCAGACCCGAGAATCTGGGCCAGGCATCACGCATAAGCGGCGTCAGCCCTGCTGATGTCAATGTACTTCTCATTTATTTGGAGAGCAGGAGCAGCAGGCACTAAGGTGATGATTGGTATGTGTGAATTGATATAAGCCATTGGGGATTTGTGTTAAATAATGTGTATTTAATCTGTACAACAAAATTTCCATAATGTAAGCCGACGGGATAAATTCACTCACAGAATCAAAGAACGTGACAGTCCCATACGCTCCACGTTCTATTGCATAGACTATATGTGAATTTATCCCGGTCGGCGTATCTTTTTTACAAAACTAGTTTACTGTCCCGTATAGAATATTCTCGCAATAGGAGAGTCGGCACTTAATATGACCGTTTTGTCCTTACTTCCCTTCATGGATGCCTTCAGTGCATCCAGGGATCTTACGAAGGCATAGAATTCAGCCTTTTCAGGATCCGAGTATGCATCGGAAAGGATATCCATGTATTCGGCTTCGCCTTCTGCAATCAGTATCTCGGCCTGGGCCGATGCTGTTGACTTAAGGATAGAAGTCTCACGGTCTGTCGTGTTGATTATCATCTGTGCCTCTTCTTCACCTTCAGCGGTATACTGTGCAGCGATATTTTCCCTTTCGGAGATCATACGCGTATATACGGCTTCCTTGTTGGATTCCGGAAGGTCCAGCTTCTTTACGTCCACAGTATCGATCACGATGCCGTACTGTGTCTCTTTTGAATTGATCTGAGCCATGATGAGCTCCGTAAGGGATTTGATTTCTACAGTTTCCGGTGTATCCACTGTTATATCGTTAGAGGATACGCTTTCCTCGTCAGTGGGTTCAGCAAGGGATATATCCAGCTTGCCGTCACGGGACTGGATGACTTCGTTCTGGGTCATGGAAGAGATGACCACCTTTGTTGCATTGTAGACCGTGGTATTTATTCTGGCTTCTGCATTCTGTGTGGAGCCGTTGAGGGACTGCACAAAGAGCAGTGGATCGGTAATATGCCACAGAACATAGGAATCAACGATCATTGTCTTTTTGTCTGATGTAATGACATCCGATTCCGGAAGGTCGTATATAAGCATCTCATTAGGCAGGGGAGTGGCACTGTCAATGACAGGGATTTTGAAACTCAGTCCCGGTTCCGTGGTTACCCTTACTACTTCACCGAACCTCCTAATTAGCTGGTATTCATCAGGATAAGTAACTACCAGTGAAGAACTAAGTATTCCGATTAGCACAAAAAATATAAATGCAGCCGCAATTTTTTTTGCAACACTTGCAGCAATATCGTTTGCATTTTTTACTTTTTCAACTTTTTCAGATTTTTTGCCGTTATCCATTATCAATAGCCCTCCATTTCCATGAGTTCATCAATAGTCTGGGGCAGATCGCTGTAGGCATCGCTGCTGCCTGCACTGCCGCTATTGCTGTCATTGCCGTCATTGCCGTCTGATTCATAGAAACTGTCCAGCGGCAGCAATGTCTGTACGTCGCCGTCAGAGGATTCTATGACGATCTTCATGCCGGGAAGTACTTCTTCCATTGTTTCATAGAACATACGCTGCCTGGTCATTTCGGGGAATTTTACATATTCATCATACTCGGCAAGGAATCTTGCTACCTGACCGTTAGCTTCGTTTATGCGTTCCTGTTTCATGGCTTCTGCTTCCTGTAT
>JAILDD010000009.1 GCA_024689605.1 Lachnospiraceae bacterium | reverse complement strand
TGTGAGCATAATGCCCATATGTTTTATATAAAGCTCAAGGACATTGAGGAGCGCGGGAAGCTAATTGCTTTCCTTAAGGAAAAGGAAATCCTTTCCGTTTTCCACTATATTCCTCTTCACAGTGCCCCTGCGGGAAAGCGTTTCGGAAGATTTTCGGGCGAGGATGTTTATACCACAAAAGAGAGCGAGAGGCTCTTAAGGCTTCCGATGTACTATGGACTCACAGAAGAACAGAATGCTTATATCATAAGTATGGTAAAAGAATTCTTTATGGGAGAATAATACAGCTGATGTCGTCAAACAGCGTGGAAAGAAAAAAAACTATTATAGCGGCGGCTGTGACGATCGCTGTTTTTGTCATAACTGTCGCATGTTTTGGTGTAAGGCTTTCTCTGAATGATGATGTGACGATAGGTGATATTCTAAGCGGATGCTATTCAGGTGAGCCTTCTGCTATGACGGTATATATGCGTGTACCTTTAGGTGTGGTATTGTCTGTATTTTACCGTATTATACCTGCTGTTCCCTGGTTTATGGTCTTTCAGTGTGCCTGCTTTGTCTGCGGATTTTATCTGGTTTTAAGGAGGGCGCTTGCACTCTGTGATTACAATAAAAAAAATGTGATCCTTATAATAACGGCACTGTTACTGGTTTTTTCGGGACTTTATGCAGGAAGCCTGATAATGCTGCAGTATACAGTTACGGCTGCGATGGTCGGAACAGTCGGTATTTTTATGATGCTTACTACGGATACAAAGCTGAAGGACAGGGCAACGGAAAAGCCGCAGTCTGCAAAAGAAGTTTCGTCCGGTCAGAAGAATGAAGATGTTCTTTCCTATGAACAGGTGGGACGACTTCTGGGGGCAGGGGTGTTATTGCTTCTCTGTGATCAGATAAGGCCTCAGGTTTTTGAAATGGTGCTGCCGTTTTTGGTTGTCTGCGGTGTCATGATGTTTTTCGAGAGGTGGCTGCTGGTACAGCGTACTGCATCTAAGCAGAGCAAAAAAGAACTGATGTATCTGGTTGAGGTTTCCATGGTATTTCTGGTGGCCTATCTTATACTGCTGGGAGCCGACAGGAGTTCCTATGCGGGGGATGAGCTGGAGCATTATGAAAAATACAATGCGGCAAGGACTGACCTGTATGATTATGCCGGGGTATGGGAAAATGAAGAGGCTGTTGAATATTATAAAGAGATAGGCATAGATGAGACTGAGCAGGCTGTCCTGAAGAATTATGCCATAGCAATAGATGAAACAGCAGATGTGCAGACATTTGAGTCAATGGCGGAATACGCTTTCAGCAGCAGGAACAGGTTTTCCAAAGATTCCGTTAAAAACGCAATATGGCTCCTTGTACACAGGATGTGGCTTTTTAACGGCGGGGATGGCAGCATCGGGGACGGCATTTACGGCTGGATATTTACCTTGATCTGGCTGGGAACTTTATTTTTTATGATACTCAACAGGGATGTCATTTCGCTTGTATTCCTGTTTCCCGTGGAGGCAGGTTTTATGAGTATGTATCTTTGGCTTATCCTGAGGGGGAGATATCCGGATAGAGTTGTCATATCTCTCTATCTTATAGGAGCGGCCACCGTGCTGGGAATATTGTACAGGTCCAGATTCAGGGCAGATATGTACAAAGTCCTGACTGTGCAGAAGCCGGAGGCGGATAGCAGAAGAATAAAGCTGCCTGCACCTGATAAAAGCGTAGTGCTGAAAATCATGATAATAACTGTCGTGGCAATGCTGGCGGCTGCTTCTGTTATATCGGTGAAAAAGGCATATGAAGAAAAAAACAGGCTGGATGCTATTAATGCCGACTGCAAGGTACTGTATGACATTATGAATGCCAATCCGCTGGATGTTTTCATTACGGATGTATACTGTTGCGTGGATTCATCCATCAGTCCACCGACAAACCTTGTTTCTACAGGCGGATGGATGACCGGGACCCCGAACTGCAGGATCCGGCTCGAAAATCTCGGAATCATGAGTCTGGATCATTTCTTTTCATCAGGAAAGGATTTCCGTTATGTCTGCCGTGAGGGGAAGGGAATGTCTCCGGAAATACTAAGTGACTATCTTGTTTCGAGATATGGGTGGAGTAAGAAATTTGTGCTTGATGAGTGTATATATACGGACTATGGCAATTTTATGATATACAGTACAGCAGAGATGTAGAAAGTCAGAGAAGATGGGCAATAGGGATCTTATCGAAGGGGAAAAAGTTAACCTCCGCCGTATGACTGAAGGGGACACGGAAAGTATTGTTGCCTGGCGCAATAAACCTTTTGTGGTGGAGCATTTTATATATAAGAAGCCGGTTACCGCTGCGGATCATAGGAAATGGATACGTGAAAAAGTAGAAACCGGTCTGGTTGAACAGTTTGTGATAACCGTTAAGGATAACGGACAGGAGATCGGAAGCGTATACCTGCAAAAGATAGACCGCAGGAAGCACACTGCAGAGTATGGTATATTCATAGGGGAAGAGAACGCCCTGGGGAAAGGGTACGGAAGTGAGGCTATGCAGCTGATGCTCCGGTATGCCGAGGAAAGTCTGGGAATAGTTAAAGTAGACCTGAGGGTTCTGGAAGATAATGCATCCGCAATGCAGGTGTATTTAAAGAACGGCTTTAGGATTGTTGAGGGAATAGAAGTCTCTTTTACAGAAGACGGAAAAAAGATCATTCATATGGTGAGAGGATAATATGTCAGATAAGCTTGTTAGTTTTGTTATACCCTGCTATAGGTCAGAAAAAACGCTTGATGGGGTAGTGGATGAGATACGTGACACTATAGTAAAGCTGAAGGGATATGATTACGAGATCATACTTGTTAATGACTGTTCGCCGGATTCTACCATGGATGTCATCAGGACTCTTTGCGGAAAGGATCCTAAGATTACGGGGATAGATTTCGGACGCAATTTTGGACAGCATTCTGCACTTATGGCCGGACTCAGGCAGTCGGCAGGTGACATCATAATCTGTTTGGATGATGACGGGCAGACACCGGCAGACCAGATGGACAGGCTTTTGAAAGCTATTGAGAATGGGGCAGATGCGGCATATGCCAGATATGATAAAAAGAAGCATTCGCCATTCAGGAATTTTGGAAGCTATGTTAATGAAAAGATGGCGGAATTTATGCTCGGTAAGCCCAAAGAACTTTATGTGTCCAGCTATTTTGCGGTAAAAAGATTTGTGGTCAACGATATGATACGGTATGAGAATTCCTATCCGTATGTGATAGGACTTGTGCTGAGGGCTGCTAAAAACATAGTTAATGTCGATGTCGACCACAGGGAAAGACAGGTAGGAGCGTCAGGCTATACGCTTATAAAACTGCTTGGGCTCTGGATGAACGGATTTACTTCGTTTTCGGTAAAGCCGCTTAGAGTGGCGACCATAGTCGGGATAGGTTCGACTTTTGTTGGTTTTATATACGGGCTGGTGATCATAATTCAGCATTTTACGCTTCCGGACAGGCTTTTGGGGTATGCTTCCACTATGGCTGTGCTGATATTCTTCGGCGGGATGATAATGATAATGCTGGGACTTATCGGCGAGTATGTAGGAAGGATATACATAAGCATTAATAATTCACCGCAGTATGTGATAAAGGAAATCGTAGGAAACAGGACAGACAATATAAGAGATGATATCAAAAGCTAGAACATTTTGTAACGGAATAATAGATAAGGTCTCTGCTCTCAGAGGGATTCTTCTGGCTGTTCTTTTTTACATGTGTTTTTGTGCGGGTGTTGCTTTTGTAAACTCCCCTAACAGCTACGAACAGGCAGTAAATTTCAGGCTTTTCTGTATAGGCATGGGTCTTATAACGCTTTTTATCATGGACTGGAAAAGCTGGATCAGCCTGCCTGTAGTCATATGGATTCCCATATGGTATGTGTTTACCCACTTTGCGTATGAAAAGCACTGGATAGCGGATACCTGTAATTATGAATTTGTTGATATCATCAGGTACGGAAAGCTGGTGATACTTGTCTGGGGAGCGGCGCTTATTGCTAATATCTTTACTATTCCCAAAGTGATAAACAAAGAAAGCATGCTGTTGGATATAAAGAAACCTTCGCATATCATCAGGCTGCTCTGGATTCTGTGGATCATACTTCTGGCAATATTCAATCTGGGATACGGATACACGGCGTTCATTGTGCTGGGGTACAGCCTGTTTTTTTATGTACAGTCGGATAAGGATATAAGGTGTGTGGCAAGAAATGCTTTTTTTGCGGGAACCGTTATGTCCTTTGCTTTTGTATCCGCCAGATCGGTTCTTCAGAGACCGTTTGATACTGAAAGATACCAGCTTTATTTTCAGAATGAGAATGCAGCCGGTGAGTATCTGGCTTCTGTGGCAGCGGTCCTTTTCTGCAGGCTGGAAATGATATGGCATGCGGAAGACGGCGATGACATACTGCTTATAAACGGACTGGTGCCGGGCTTTAAGTGGTTAAAAAAGGGCCG
>JAILDD010000237.1 GCA_024689605.1 Lachnospiraceae bacterium | reverse complement strand
TGCTCTGTTAACTCTGTAACCTGAAGATAACTTCTCGGTTGACTTAGCCTGAGAGCTGGTCGTGAGACCTAACATTCTGTTGCTGTTCATTGCTGTTAAATTGTGCTGTACTACCATAACTTTTTCCTCCTTGAAAATGTTTTGTGTGCGACCTCCATGCCGCAGTTATTAGTGTTTTGGAATCCTTCCGAACCCCTTGTATTAAATATATCGGAACATTTCTCCGATACTTAATACCAATCTGAAATTTTTTTGAGATTTTTTCAATCTCGATGTACTTAAATATTACCAAAAGAAAAACGTTTTTGCAAGGGGCTTTTGTACATTTCCGACATAATCCAATATAATCACTTATACCCCTATACGTCTGATACTCTCAGTCCACATGTAAAAACTTTCTTTATCCAAGCCCATGTACACACCTTCAAGAATCAACTTGTGCAATTCAGGAAAATCTTCTGATTGAAAATAAGGATTTTCCCTATATCTTGATACATGCTCCCATGCAAAAACATGAAGCAGCCGATATAGTGAATACGGGGGCTGCTCAAATCTCAATATAAGCACTTTAACAAAAGTCATTACTGTACTGTAAAGGAATTCATACTCAATTTCGGCGCTATAGTTTTCCCAAAACCCTCTTTTTATCACTTCGCGCCATAGCATCGAATTAACAGTAAGTATATCGGTATGATAATCCGCATCCTTGTTCAATATTGTAGAATCACCATTAACATAATAATGATAAAGATGTAAACCACTAATATATGCTTTATTTATGTGAAAATTAATAAGACTCCCCCAATATATATCTTCGTATACCACCCCTTCGGGAAATATAATCATATTTTCCAACAAAAAATCTTTTCGAATAAGTTTGCTATATACTGTAAAGGCTATTCCATTACAATGTATCAGCTCCTTGCGTTTTTTCATATCGTCAATAATAAGAATACCTTCTCGTTTCTCTGCTGCCCGTTCTCCATCAGAAAAATAATACAATTCGTCATGCGCATCTCTGACTGTTTCACAGCAAACCATGTCAAGACCTTCAATACAGGTCTTTTCATAAAGTAATTCAAGATAATCCGGTTCTACCCAATCATCTGAATCAATAAAAGCCACCCATTCTCCTGAAGCATACCCTAAACCAATATTTCTGGCAGCACCCTGACGGCCATTAGTTTCCGACTGCACAACAATTATGTTTTCAGGGTATTTTTGTTCCCATGCAAGCAGCTTTTTTACTGTATTATCCGTAGAAGCATCATCAACGCAAATAATTTCTACACACTCCATACCGATACTTTGAGAAGTAACCGCCTGCATACAACGATCAACATATCTAGAAACATTATAGCAAGGAATTATTACACTTATTTTAGGTTCATTCATATAATGAATTCTCCGTATCTCCCAGCAAAACAACCGTATATTTTTTGTATTATAATTCTAACATAAAAAACATCCATTATCGTTTATAATTAACCTATGAGCATTAATAAATAGGAGAAGCCCATGTTCCAAATAAGTATTATCACGCCCTGTTACAATGTAGAAGCCTATATCGACAGATGTATAGAATCCTTAGTTTGCCAAACCATCGGAATAGAAAACCTGCAACTCATATGTATCGATGACGCTTCCACTGATTCCACGTATGACAAGCTCCTTGCATGGGAAGCCAAATATCCCGACAATATAATCGTTATCCATTGCGACACAAATAAGCGACAGGGTGCAGCAAGAAATCTTGCCCTTGAATATGTTGACTCAGCTTACATTACCTATGTTGATTCCGATGACTGGTTGGACATAAGCTGTCTCAAGATAATGTATAACGTAGCTGATAAAACCGGTGCACAGATGGTTACTTGCGGTCATATTCGTGATTTTGGTAAACAGACGACACCTTTAACATCGAATAATTCGGATATCCCGTACAGGGAAATCCGGATAAACAACAAAGAAATGCGGGCCGAGCAGATTCGTTTTGCTTCTGCTGCCCCCCAGGTATGGGGGCGTCTTATAAAAAAGGACTTTATAATTGAAAATGATCTGTTCTTTCCTGAAGAAGTAACATACGAGGATAATCTATGGTGCGGAATACTGTCCTGCAAGATTGAACATTACTGCAAACTTGAAATCCCGCTTTACCACTATTTTGTAAATGATAATTCTACTATACTTACATCGGATTCCCTGCACCACATTGATTTTCTTACGGTACAGCTGTTAAAATGGGATTATATGGTGTCAAATGGCTATCATGAAGAATACCGTGACGCAGTAGAGTTTGATTTTCTGCACAACTGCTACCTGGATTTTTTAAAGCTGATCTGTCTCCGATACTCAAAGCCGCAATATTCTCTATTTCGCTTATTGCAGGAAACAGTGCAGGTCAGAATAAGCAAAATAGAAAATAACAAATATTACGAACAGGGCTTTACCGAATTCCAAAAGCTTCTATTAGGCTTTATTTACATGAATGTCACCAAAGAAGATTTTGCAGATATGACACTTCTAATCCGAAAGAACGGTATATGATGAGGAGACAAACACATGGATAACATCCGCATAGCTATCTGGGGCACTGAGCTTTACGGCGTATTTCTAAAAACCGCCTATGATATTCTTAAACCTGAAGGACTGGAGTTCGTCTGTTACAGCACGGATAATCCCGATGGCCTGGAGTCACAGGACGGACTCCCCGTATACTCCACTGAAAAACTTGGAGAATTGCACAAAAGCGGTGACATACATGCCGTCATCCTCGCTGTACACCATAGCAAACTCCATCAGCTTGCATGCAAACTTATGCTACAGGGAATATTTGACCTGTATTATCTCCCACATTATTACTATGAACTTTCTGCCGATGATTTCACTTTTGACTATCTTGAACGCATCGACACCCCTAAACCAAGACTTGATTACCTAGAATTTCATCTTGCTGACCACTGCAATTTAAACTGCAAAGGCTGCGCACATCTTTCTAATATTGCAGAACCTAGACTAGCAGACTTAAATCAATACATAAAGGATATGGAACGATTACGTGAGCTTTTCTGGGGAATCGAGCGTATACGCCTTATGGGCGGAGAGCCCCTTCTGAACGAACAGCTTCCTGATTTTATAAATGTGACCAGAGAAGTTTTTCCTGATGCAGACATACACGTGGTTACCAACGGTCTGCTCCTGAATATAGACCACGGATCACTGCTTCGCACAATGCACGATAAAGACTGCAGTTTTAATATCAGCCAATATCCGCCGTCAGCAAACAGGCTTAAGCAGATAAGAGCGTTATGCCGATTTTACGACGTCAACTGTCTTGTTTCCGATCCAATCGGTGTGTTCAGAACCTGCATAGATCCTGACGGTACTCAGACTCCTGCTGAAGCTTATTCAAAATGTGACGTAACCCACTGCACTTTCCTTCGTGAAGGTACGCTGTCCAACTGCATAATGCCCTACATACTCCCCCGCTTTTCAGAACTTTACGGAAAGAATATGGCCGCAGGCGAGTCTGATATTATCAACATCCATGATCCAGCTATAGACGGAATTACCATATTGGAAAAGCTACATTCCCCCATAGAAAGCTGCAGATACTGCAATCCCTCCGACACTTTTGTCTATCCCTGGGATACAGCTCCTAAGGGAAAAGCAAAACCAGCTGACTGGGTGTATAAATCCTATGGTCGCAGCACGGACTGAAACACAGCATTTTCAAAAGACCAGCAATATGAATTAAAGTAATAGCAAGGTTACTATTTCAGAATAGCCCGGAGCACTTGCTGCCATGGGCGTACACAAAAGCATACACTTATACTAATACACTTATGAAAATACTCACTCTAAAATGGGACTGTTTTGGTTACACGCATATAAGGAACGCATTTAAGCTTGCAGGCTTTGAGCTTTGTGAGCTTGATTTTCCCACCAGGGAAGAAAGTACCAAAAACAGTGAAGCCCTTGCCAATATGGTGGTTAAAGCGATTATTGAAAACAAAGCGGATGTCGTATTCTCCTTTAACTACTTTCCAGTAGCTGCCATCGCCGCAGCAGCCTGTAAGGTGAAATACATATCATGGACCTATGACAGTCCTTATATTCTTTTGTATTCGAAGACAATCGAGCTTCCCACCAACTATGCCTTTGTCTTTGACAAGAATGAATACCTTAACCTCCGCAACAAAGGTGCCGAAACCGTTTACTACCTTCCCATGGCAGCGGACACAGATTACTTTGACAACATTGGGATAAACGATGCCGAAAGGGAAAAATATTCGGCTGACATTACACTCATCGGCTCCATGTATACTGAGGCAAAACATAACCTGATCAGACATTTTAATGGTCTGGATGACTATACTGCCGGGTACCTCGATGGCATCATGAACATACAGAAACAGATATATGGTGCATCTATACTTGAGAAAAGCCTCACCCCTGAGATAATTAAGAATATCCAAAAAGTTTGTCCTATGTACGAAAGTGGAGATGGCATAGAAGATGCTTCATGGGTGTTAGCTAATTACTTCGTTGCAAGAAAGATAACTGCCATAGAAAGGCAGGAACTGGTATCGGCACTTTCCAAAAAATACAGCGTTGCACTCTACACCCCTGAAGAAACACCCAGTCTTCCTCACGTAGACAACAGAGGAACAGTGGAATACTATAAAGACTCGCCCAAAGCAATAAAGTGCGCCAAAATAAATCTAAACATCACGCTCCGGAGCATAGTAAATGCTATTCCGCTTCGTGCTTTCGACATAATGGGCTGCGGAGGTTTTCTACTTACAAACTATCAGGCAGATTTTGAAGATTATTTTATCCCCGGTACTGACTATGTCTATTTTGAAAGCAAAGAAGACCTCATTGAGAAAGCCGGTTATTATCTTGAGCATGAGGATGAGCGGTTGGCCATAGCAAATTCCGGTTATCAAAAAATACGCGAGTACCACAATTTCAATGTACGTGTCTCTGAAATAATGATAACAGCTAAATTATCTAATATGTAAATTAGAAAGAGCCGTTATTTGATACACCTTTACAGCAACAATTCACAGATACATTATAAGTCACAATGAATACCATTCGAAAAACGGCTCTGAATGATTATTCTTCAATAACATCCAGGCCGTTATGCAAACCATTTCAATTATATCGCGTTTACTTCTTGGTATCCATCAGCTGAGGATCAATCAGATTAATCTTGTTCATGGCATTGTAGTATTTGCCAGTCACATTGATGGTCTTTCTGTCCTGCTTTATCTTCTGACGGCTCTCGTTTATACGTTTTGTAACCAGGTCACGGTTGCGCAGCTCATCAGCCTGTATTGATGTGCTGAGTGAAGTCACTTCCCTTATCTGTTCCTGCAAGCGGTTGATCTCAGTCTTATACTTCACCTTATTGGCTAACAGATCATCCTTTATACGATCAAACATAGCATTAAAGGCATCATCAAGAGAATTGAGCTTGTCAATCAGCTCACCCTTTTCATCCAGCATTGCATCAAAGGCCTTCCAGTCAGGATCCTCAGTCTGCATGGCTCTAGCCTGTTTTGCAGTGCTTTCCTTAATAGCCACGAGCACAGCCTTTTTCTGCTCCATATTCTCAATGAGATTTTTCAGATACTGTTCAGTCATAAATCCCCTGCTTCCAAACCAGGCGTGTCTGCCAAACATATACGGCAACAATATAACATTCAGTATACCCCCGCCATCCAAACGAACAAAACTGTAGGCTTGACGCTGATTACTGATTCTCGGACATCTTCGCCCTCTTCATTACTTCTTTCCAGGTATCTCGCATTGAACGGATATGCGTAACCACCTCTTCCATTATTTCCTTGTCCTTGGTCATATTAGCTTCTACAAGCCGTCTCTCAAGGTACTCATATACCCTGTCAAAATCCTTAGCAACGGGGTACTTAAAATCCAGAGTATTTCTAAATTCAGCTATAATATTTTGAACCTTCACAATATTTCTATAAGCCTTCTCTATATCATTCTCCTCGATGGCTTTGATTGCTATATTTCCGAACTTTATGGCGCCCTCATATAGCATGAGAGTAAGCTCTGCCGGAGTAGCTGTTGCTATGGCGTTGTTTTTGTACTGTTCATAAGGATTCTTAACCATGTTGTACCCCTTTTTTATATTACAAACGCCAAAACACATTTTAGTTTTGACGCCTGCTATTCTTTGTTACGGCCGCCCGTACACGGTACAGGCGGCCGCTAAATTTAATGTATTGTTTCAGCCGATCTATCAGCCACCGAGCATTCCGGTCACTGCAGACGAATTGCCATTCAGTTTTGCAAGCGCAGTCTCCATGGACGCAAACTTGTCATACCACTTATCCTCTATAGCCGTTATCTCATCCTCTATAGTCTCTATCTTCTTCTTCCAGTCGGTTTCGTCAGATGCCAGCTGCTTGTCATTATATACCTTATAGATGCTGGACAGGCTGCTAGTTCCCATCTTCTTATAAAGATTGTCATACATCTGTGCGGAAAACTGGCTAAAGAACTGTGTAACCTTCTCCGGATCCGATGCTATCATAGCCTTAAGCTTATCGGCATTTCCTGATGTCACGCTGTCATCCTTATCACCATCAATATGAAGTGCGTAACGCTCATTCTCATCAGTGGAGAAATACCCGCCTGTTGCTATGCCGAAATCAGCCAGATACATCTTAGTCTCATTACCGTCAGCATCCTTTACGGTATACGACTGAAGTGAAGCATCAATCAACGCCTGTCTGGCATCATAGAGATTGCTGTCGCCGCTAAGAAGGCCGTCCTTGATCTTATCTTCCCAGTCCTTAATCTCCTGCTCGGACATCTCCTTCTTCTGCTCTGCAGTCAGCGGATCATAGTCCTTCGCCTTGTCTGCACCATAGAGCTTAGACATCTCGTTTACAAGAGAATTGTACTCTTTGAGCATATCCTTTATGACATCATATACAGCATCGTAGTCCGTATTGGTTGTCACGGATATTTCCTCATCAGTTGCAGGCATATGATTGATAGTATATGTGCTGCCATTGATATTGAAGGAATTGTTGTTGCTTTCAAACTCTGCACCGTTCAGCACAAGCTTTGCATTTGTGCCGTCAATCTTTGATGCAAGATTTGACCATCCAAGTTCCTCTTTAATCTCATCAACACTCTTATCTGCATATGCAGGATCGTCTTCCTTTAAGGACTGTGCATACTTATCAGCCGCTTCCTTGCTCAGGAGTCCGATTTTATTAAGGGCATCAAGTGATGCCTTTGCATCAACACCGTCTGCCTTGAAATTGAAGTCCTGCTTCTCGCCGCTTTCCTTTGCGCTTACGAAAAGCCTTCCGTTAGCCTCATCATAATTTGCATTGACTCCCAGATCCTTAAGTCCCTTTACCAGGTCATCCATGGAAGAAACTGCCGTAATCTTATTATCAGCCATTGACTGCTTTTCCTCAGCAGTCAGCGCATCATAGTCAGACTGGCTCATAAGCTGGAAGGTCTGCTCTTTTCCGCTTGCTGATGAAAACTTAAAGCTTGTCGTGCCACCAAGTGCCAGTGCATCCACAAGATTCTCACCGGACTTGACATTGCGCTCTTTGCCAGTTTCTGCATCAGTAGTCTTCATCGACCCGCTGGTAAAATAAGCAGCCTTAGCGGTTGCCTTAATCTGCGCCGTCTGAACGCCGTCAACGGCATTCTCGCCTGCGATTACGCTGAGTGCATCATTGGATGTCTTGGTCGCCTTCTTCCTGTACGCACTGCTCATTCTATTCGTTCCGGCTGTACCGGTATAGAATGAGTAAATTTTAGAATTAAGTCCCTGCCATGCCGTCTGAGTCCACTGATTCCTGGTCAATGAGCCCTTGGCTTTTTTCAGTCTTAAATTTGCTTTTGACGTATACGCGGATATTATACTCTCGGTATCAAGACCTGAGTTTATACCCGTCAATCTGATTAAATCTGAAGACATAAGCTCACCTCCCGATCCTTATCGTTTCTCATCCACTACAAGACCGGCATATTCCCATACCCTTGCAATCATATCAAGAGTTTTCTCAGGAGGCAGTTCCTTTATAACCTCCTTGGTCTTCTTGTCTACGATCTTTATGGTTATACGGTTGGTCTTCTCATGGATACCGAATTCTGAAATGTAATTGGTATTCTTCTTCTGAAGCTCCTTCATGGCACTTTTGATAGCCTCATCGCTTACCTGCTGAGGCTGTCCTTCCTGCTTGTAAGCTCCGTTCTTGCCGCCATTACCACTACCTTCTCCGTCAGTCTGTGTCTTGGATACAGAAAGGGTCTGGGCATCAACCTGAGGTGCATTTACCTCAATGCTCTGTCCCTGTTCCGATGACTGTACAGGCTGCGGTGCGGCCGCTTTCGCTACGGGCTGTGCCGTATATGACATCGCACTGCTGATAGGTTCTATTGCCATCTTTCTCACCTCCATGTGAACAATTGCTACTCCATTTGCAACAAAACATAATGAAAGCTTTTTCAGCTTATCATATTTATCGGCACTTATTATCCCTTACTTTAGTGTTATTGCAAAAAAATATAAAAAATTATTCTCCACCGAACAATTTGCTGAGATTATCCGGTGTCTGCTCCGTAAGAGCTTCCTTATTTGCAGCCTGGATCTGCTCATATACCTCGCTTCTGTAGATGGGTATTTCCTTAGGTGCCTTGATGCCAAGCTTCACCTGGTCACCCTTTACCTCCAGCACGGTAACCTCAATGTTGTTATTTATGAAAAGTGCCTCGCCTTTTTTTCTGGATAAAGCAAGCATTTTTACCAACCTTTCCTGATATCCTGTATCATTCCTGTCCGGCAACTGTTCTCAGCATATCTTCTCTGAACAATCACCATTTTATGTCTTATAGCATTATGTTCTGTATTTAACGGTA
>JAILDD010000219.1 GCA_024689605.1 Lachnospiraceae bacterium | reverse complement strand
CCTCTGAAAACCCTGAAGAATTCAAAGTACAAACAGATTCATAACAGCCCTGGTGTCCACCGCCTGTCCATATAAAACTTCCTTCACCCTCAATGTATGATGTAACTCCACTATAAAGACCTGTAGGCGGATTCATAAAATCATCATCACAAAAAGAAAATTTTTGAAGATTACCATTATGCCAGCTTACCAATAATTCAGAGCCTGCACTGACAACTAACTCCGGTATGTCATCATCATCAATATATATTAAATTGAAACGGAATATATCATTATAACCGACGTCTTCATACAGATCCGAGTACTCTTCCCAGTGCTTCTCTGTAACAGTTTTTATATACTCCAGGTATGCATGCTTCCATTCTGCATCCGAAGCTGCAGACGTACTCGATTCGGCCGTATATGCATCCTTCTCATCAAAGCTTATCCAGGCATACTGTTCTCCGGTTGTATCATGGATATAGTCTCCCTGGTCGTAGACTGTTCCTGCATAATAATAGCATGGGCACCATAAGGGAGCGTTCTCGGAAGAATCTGCTGTGTTTTCATATACAAGTCCGGTACTGTCATAGACACGGATTGTCACCCCGTCAGCTTCCATCTGTGATGAGGAACCGTTTCTTGCGTTTCCGGAATCTGCTACATAGAAAGTCTTGGCTATCTCAGCACTTGCGTTGTGAATATATATCACTTCATAGGGCAAATCAGCACCGTGGTCGGCATACAGGAATACATTGCCGGCACTGTCTATGGGATGACCGATATTTATATATTCCTTCATTTCTGTATTGAAAGCACATAGGTCCAGATCGTGGTCGCCCTTCCATGTAAGAAGTACATAGGCATCATCTCCTGTTACCTCAGGAACCAGAGCGACAACAGGCAATATATCACTTTCGGAAACATTTACTATCGTTTCATTTTTATGATACCCCTCCGCATCACATACTATGTTATATTCCCCGGCTGCAATATCAGAAAATACTGCTGTCCCTGAGGCATCGGTCTCGGCAGATATCTCGATTCCTGTCCCCGACAATTTAACAGTTGCTCCGTTTATCGCTCCTGTTTCGTTTGCTGCCATTATTGTTACTGTTATTTTTGCGTTTTCATTTACATTTTCTGCTGTCAGATTTTCATCCTCTGTCACAGTGGCATCGTCATTTACTATAGATTCTTCCGCAACAGTTTCTTTTGTTTTGCCGACAAGAATTTTTGGAATAAATATTACTGAAATCACCAGTATGATTGCCAGTGCAAGAACTAATGCCGCAGCTGTTATCCCGATGATAACGGCTTGCATAGATTTCTTTTTGGGCTCATTTTCTATCGATTTATTACTTGTGCTGTCAGTGTTTTTTTCATCCGTGGCATCAACGGCAGGCTCTGGTTTATCTTCTGCCTGCTGTGTTCCGCAGTATCCGCAATATATTGAATCATCTGAAATTTCTTTTCCGCATTTTTTACAGTTCATTTTCAACTCCTGATATAATCCGTATTTTTAACGTACAATTCAGCAATGTTTTCGTTTACGTACATAAAACCATAACACCGGCATTTCCAGCATCCGCTTCAGGTGTATATGGGGTGGCTCGTATTCGTGCAGTTTCCTTACCAGCACACTGTCAAGGCCGGCACGATTTGCCCCCCAGATATCAGTGTAAATCTGGTCCCCTATGCAGAGTACCTGTTTCTTCGGCATGTGCAGCACTTCAAGGGCCTTGTTGTAGCCGTATGCCCTGGGTTTTAGAGCTTTATATACATATTTACAGCCAATGGCATCAGAAAAACTTTTTACTCTGGGTTCTTCATTATTCGAAACGATAACTGTCTCAAATCCCATTCCGTGCAGTATTTCTATTAGACGCTTAGCATGATCATCCGCAGGGGCGTCATGCCCTACAAGGGTATTGTCTATATCAAAAATAATGCCCCGGTAGCCGGCATCCCAGACTTTTTTGAAATTCATGTGGTATACATTTTTTGAATAATATGTCGGATATAAATTGTCAGATATATAACTCATGTCTGTAACTCCTGTTATAAAATTTATCGAAACTTCCAGCACTGTATGGATTCGCCTGACGGGGTAAAGTAACCTTGGAAGCTTCTGGAAATGCATAGACCAACCGGAAACGATCCAACAAGACTTGTTTAGTGTGAAACTGTTATTCCCGCGCTTTCTAACAGCAGTTTCGTATATTCAGCCTGCGGATTCCTGTACATCTCATCCGGCCTGCCGCTTTCAACGATTTTGCCCTTCTGCAGTATCATTATCCTGTCACAGAAATTATACATTGTTCGAAGGTCGTGGGAAATGAAAAGCATGGTAAAGCCGTGTTTTTTATGCAGTTCCTTCATAAGTTCAAGGACCTGGGCCTGTACAGTCACATCAAGGGCGGATACTGGTTCGTCAGCAATCAGAAGCTCAGGATTACGCATAAGTGCAGTTCCTATGCAGACTCTCTGGCGCTGCCCCCCGGACAGCTCATTAGGCTTATGGTCGCCTATCTCGTTACTTAATCCGACTGAAGAAAGCATTTCGGATACTTTCTGCTTTCGTATGCTTTTGTCCATGTCCGTTCCAAGCCTTAAGGGTTCCTGCATTATCCAGGAAATATTTTTGGCAGGGTTCAGAGAACTGTAGGGATCCTGGAAGATCATCTGCGGCTTATCGGCACCGACATAAAGCTTGCCGGCATCGTATTTTACCATTCCAAGTATTGTCTTTGCCAAGGTGGATTTACCGCTTCCGCTCTCTCCGGCAAGCCCCAGTATCTCACCCTTGTATATATCAAAATTAAGCCCGTCAAGCACTGTGGTCCTTGTTTCATTACGGTCAGCAAAGGAGACCGTGATTTCCCGTCCGGACACAATTATATCCGGTGAGTCAGGGGTATATGATGTTTTGTTTGTTTTTATATTCACTTCAGTTCCACCTTCGGTATGGCGGCTATCAGTTTCTTTGTGTAGTCATTCTTTGGATCCGCAAAAATCCCGTCAGTATTCCCCTGTTCCACGATATGACCGTTCTGCATGACTATCACATTATGTGTGATCCTGCTTATAAGGCTTAGGTCATGGGAAATGAAAAGTATGGCAACTCCCAGCTTTTTATTCGTCCGCTGAAGAAGGTCTATTATCTGTGCCTGTACCGTCACGTCAAGGGCTGTCGTGGGTTCGTCGGCTATAAGTATCTTAGGCCGGTTTATCATTGCGGCAGCTATCATCACCCGCTGCCGCTGTCCGCCGGAAAGTTCGTGGGGATAGGAATTGTATATCCGCTCCGCGTCATCCAGTTCTACAGCCTTAAGGTACTTTATCGCCCTGCTTTTACGGTCCTGAGCTGACATATTGCGGTGCAAAAGCAATGCTTCTTCTACCTGTCTGCCAATTCTCATAGTCGGATTCAGTGCGGTCATGGGTTCCTGAAATATAACAGCAATCTCATCCCCCTGTAAACCACGCAGTTCATGTCTGGGAAGCGTAAGCAGATTCTTATCCTCGAATATGATCTCGCCGGACTTTTTCATTTTTTTCCGGGGAAGAAGGCCTGCAATAGCCATTGCAGTCATGGACTTCCCGGATCCTGATTCTCCCACAAGGCCCAGGATTTCACCCTTATCCAGGGAAAAACTGACATTCTCAACCACCGTCTCCGGCCGGTCATGGTCATGGAATTCAATTGTTAAATCCTTAACTTCTAATAACATGATATTTATCC
>JAILDD010000212.1 GCA_024689605.1 Lachnospiraceae bacterium | reverse complement strand
CCTGGGACAGAAATCTGAGGAAGCAACTAAGGATGATGTGCAGGTCATTACCGATCTCAAGGATACTCTGAAAGCAAACCATGACCATTGCGTGGGAATGGCAGCGAATATGATAGGATATAAGAAACGTATCATCATCGTGTCGATGGGCGGAATGGATGTTGTGATGGTCAATCCTGTTATCCTGCAGAAGGCTCAGCCCTATGACACTGAAGAAGGCTGTCTTTCATTGGATGGCGTGAGAAAGACAAAGCGTTATAAGAAGATCCGTGTACAGTACCTTGATGAAGCTTTCAAACCGCATACACAGGAATATGCCGGGTATATCGCGCAGATCATTCAGCACGAGTGCGACCATTTAGAAGGAACAGTAATATAGTTTTGATTTTGAGCGCTTTCTGATTAAGTTTTAAGCAAATTAAGAACAGAGAATATATATAGTGGGTGAGAGTATGAAATTTCGAAGAATCATGGGCATAGCTTCCGCCGGCCTGGTGGGTGTTATGGCGACAGTGACGGCTTTTATGGGAAATGTAGACAAGGCTTCCGCTGCGCAGGCTGTTGAGATAAATGAGGCTAATTTTCCAGATCCGGTATTCAGGTCTGTCGTTGCTGGAAGTGATATAGACAGGGACGGTAACGGGATACTGGATGAGACGGAGATCAGTATTACTACCAATATCTACTGTGAGGGAATGGGAATCAGGTCAGTGCAGGGCGTGGAATACTTTACCGCACTGCAGGGACTCTGGTGCAAGGATAACGCTATAGAGTCAATGGACTTAAGCAATAACAAGAATATCCATGGCGTATGGTGTTCCGGCAACAGATTTACATCTTTGGATTTTTCAGAGAACCCGGAGCTCGAATGGGTATACTGTTATGACTGTAATCTCACATATCTGAATGTGTCAAATAATCCGAAACTGGCGTTTCTTGAATGTAATACCAATCCGCTGGGAACTCTGGATGTGACCCACAATCCTGTGCTGGAACACCTGACCTGCGGTACCTGCGAACTTACATCCCTGGATGTCAGCAAGAATCCTAAGCTTTCACATCTGGATGCTTTTCAGAATTACCTTACGACTCTTGATGTGTCAAATAATCCCAAAATGAAGCGTCTGGATATCTGGAACAATCCGGGACTTGGCAGCATAGATGTCAGCAAGAATCCGGGGCTTCAGTATTACAACTGTGCCTATAATGGCGTCACCTCAATTGATGTGAGCAGTAACCCTGAACTGCAGAAGCTTATCTGCAGTTATAACAGCATCAGTTCACTGGACCTGTCCCACAATCCGAAGCTCTTCTATCTGGACTGTGCCTGCAATCAGATCAGTGCACTTGACCTGTCAAAAAATACTGAGATACATTTCCTGCAGGCCTTTACGAACAGCTTTACTACTCTGAACATCGGTAACAACCGTTTTCTGGTAAAGACATACACGGATGGTGTAAAGAAAGATGAATCCGCGGTCTGCAACGGTCATTCCTGGACAATTGACTACGGCGGAGAATCTTCCACAGGGGATGATGATCTCTATTTCCTTTGCTTTGACGATACGGTTACCCTGATCACTGAATCGTCTGACAAGCCTTCCGAAAAGGATAATAAATCAGACGATAAAGAAACAGGCGATTTTGTCACCAGGGAAACTGTTATATGGACGCTGTATGACCTGGCGGGCAAGCCTGCCGTAAGCGGGTCTGAATCAAGGTTTTCAGATGTAAAAAAAGACGCATGGTATGAAGATGCCCTGCTCTGGGGCGTAAAGAATTCCATCTGTGTAGGATATCCTGATGTTTCGTCGGATGATTTCGGTGTAGGCGAGTGGCTCACAAGACAGGACATGGCGCTTATGCTGATGCGCTATTCCGAATACAAGAACTATAAACGTGCGATCGATTTCGGCAGGACGGATGACTATATTGACTATTATGATATTGACCAGTATGCCTGGGAGGCAGTCACCTGGGCCGTGACCTGGAATATCATGAGCGGAAAGGGTGAGCCGGACGCGCCTAAGGAAGAGCAGAAGTTTGATCCCCACGGAAAGGTGACCCGGGCTGAATTTGAAGAAACACTAAGGAACATGCTTGCGGCAAACGGAGTGTCAGCGCCAGCAGTAATACCCGTGCCGGATATGAGTGATACGGGTAAGGACAGTGCTGAGGCCGATGCGCAGGATACAGATGATAACGGAACGGATTTAGCTGAACAGGGGAATGAGGCTGCAGTGTCTGAAGATGAGGCTGATACGGAAGCTGCCATATCGGATGATGAAGCGGCAACTGCAGGTTCTGATGATGACGGCAGCAGTGCCGGTGATACCGGTGATAATAATAATGATAATAACGGTGCTACAGATGAAAATAGTACAGTTGCCTCTGATAAGAAGATGAGTCCTTTGATTATTATTTTGGTTGTACTGGGCTTAGGTGTAGCCGGTTTCGTAGGTTACAGGATAGTGAAGAAAAAGGGAAACTAGAAGCTGATTTTTCGAAAATGATTATGACTTCCTCTGAATATCAATCCCTGCCTTATGTGCCTGGGCGTGCTGCAGGTGTCTTGGAATACTGTAGAGCTTTCCGTCCTTTATAAGCTTTGCGCCGGTCTGGTGATAGTACAGGGATATGCCGTTTTCCAGGCACTGCTCATGTATATCCTTTATCCATTCAAAGTCGCAGGTCCTTGCGCCGGGACCGGATTCGCCGCCTACGGAGACGTGCTTTATTACCGGTGTGCTGTCGGCACAGCGGTATTTTTCTATATAAGGCCGAAGGTCGACTGCAGTCAGCATGGGCTCTATCATTACGGAATGATGGAAGAGCGGGAGCTGCAGATAAACCGGAAGGCGCTTATCTGTCATTTCCTGGTTTTCACAGGTGACGGCTATTATGACATGTTCCCAGCCGGCTCCCCAGTCAGCGGGCAGGTGGTCAGCTATACGTTCGGGCCTTTTGGTTATCATGAAAAAGGAACAGTCTGAGCGCTCGTGTATCATGTCCCAGGCATCATCGCGCCAGCCGTCAGCATCCGGATGAAAGAAATCCGATGAGAAGCAGGTATAGATGTGGGAGCCTGATGGTATTTTGTATCTTCCCTTATTTTTGCCGGACTTAAGCATTCTCACCGGGAGGTCGAAATTCTCGGTCTTCTGTACTATGGAGGGATCCTTTCCGATTGATTCGTCGCGGCGGTACATGTAGCAGTGCAGGCAGCCTGTGCTGGCCCTGGTGCATCCGTGCCAAAGGTTCCAGTTGACGGATATCGGCGGACGGGGATCAGTATTATCTTCCGGTAAAAATGACAGTTGTTTCATGATAGTTTTTTTCTTTTTTATTGAGTCGTAGTTGCGGTCACTTGTTGTAAGCCGCATCTGTGTGTAAATTATTATGTTTATGATACTGATTTTCCGGCCCGGCAGCAATATTTGAAATTATTCCATAATTTTTCCTGTTATGTTCGTATCTTTTATGTAATGAGAAATATGATATACGGTGAGGGACGTAAACTGAGTGCAAAAAGTCTGTGATCATTCCGGCCGAGCCGTAAGATTATGCGGGAGGAACAACTATGAAAAGAACATCTAAATACATCATACCGGTTATCTTGACCTTGTCCCTGACAGCCTGCGGCTTGCCATCTGGCAAAACTGTGGCAGAGAAGGCTGTCTCAAAGTATCCCGGTACTGAATCGACTTCCATGGCATGGGAAGAGTACCCGGAGGATAATCTATTCGGCCTGATAGCGGTGGGGACGGAAAGTGACAATGGCGTTTCCACTATCGTCCTTGTTTTTGATGATCCGGGAAAGGATGGCGTGGATCCTGCCATCATCCGTGAATGCAATACTGTTTCCGGGGTATGCCCTTATGGATATTTTGAGTTTGATGAGACAGAAATCACTGAGAAAAGCGGTTTCTGTTATGTGCGGCTTGCCTACGACAGCAGGATAACCCTGAATACGGTAATGTTTGACATCGGTGACGAACGCTGCAATGTTGATTTTAAGGATGGACTTGATCTGACATACTGTGATTTCAGGAATCCGGAAGAAAACAAATGGCTTTACCAGGCTTATGACGATTCCTTACAGACCTGGGGGGATATCACCGACAGGCAGGAAATAAATGACGCGCTTTCGGTCGGTGTCGATGATCCGTATGTATATACCATGCTGAGCATTGACGAAAGCGAGTACAGTGCGTCCAATACCATGGGCAGCGTGACGATATTTGTTTACGAGTATGATCATAAAGATGAATCTTATAACATTTACGGCGAGGTAAAGGAAGCAGCACAGACTACTATAGAGTTTAATCTGGTTGACGACAGCGGACAGATCAAAGAACAGGATGTATTCAAGCTGTATAGATCCGAGGGCGGCAGCTTTGTGGACATCACACCTTCAGACTGTACGCTCAATGCTGATCCGGGAGATGGTTCATATCTGTCAGTCAAAATGCAGAGCAGCCTCCTTGGCGCGCTTTCAGAGGGAGATTATCGTCTGGAGTATGGAATCTATTCCGTAGAATTCAGGCTTTCAGAGATGACCTACGAAGTCTGGTAAGATTCCGTTTGCCGTTCATAAGTAACCCCGCAAGTGATATAATATTTTAAGTGTTAAAAGTAATCGTCCCATGCAGGTCCGCCTGCAGCGGGACTGATTGTTATGTATGAATTTATTTATGGGGAGGGTAGCCTATGCCGCCGAGAGGTCACAGTTCAAGTTCACACAGCAGCCGTTCGCACAGCTCACACCGGAGCTCCAGCCGGTCGCGTAGCCATAGCTCACGCAGCAGCTATCATGGACATAGTTCCAGTTCCCATAGTTCCGTCAGCCATCGCCGTTCGGGACCGGCGCCTCTTGTCAGGCCCAGGGTAAATCAGCCCAGGGGTTTTTCCGGTTCCGGCCATGTAACCAGCTACAGGTGCAGAAAGCATGAGTATGTTTTTTATCCGGCGGACTGGACTGATGTAGAGACAGGCACAGTATATAAAAAAGGTTACTATGATGAAAACGGTAATCATTATGAGACCCTTATCTTA